>JAUQVQ010000052.1:0-7758 GCA_039794725.1 Gloeomargarita sp. HHBFW_bins_162 | reverse complement strand
CAATAGACAGAAGAAAACCCAATCCAAACCAACGCCAAGAACGCCAACGGTACATATTCAGTTGATGGGTTATGAACTCCCCGTAATTTTAACCGCAGATTTATCTTGATAGCAAATTTCGCCCAAGGGAACCTCTGTTTATTCAAGCGGCTACAGAATCTCTTAGTGCGAATCCAGAAATCAGGGAGAACCAGAGACGGGGGCTACGCCCCTGCGACCGTTAAATTACAATTTTTAGAGGTGCCCGTTAGGATTACTGTAGGGAACCTCTATTTATTCAAGCGGCTACAGAATCTCTCGGTTAGAATCCAGAAATTAGGGAGAACCAGAGACGGGGGCTACGCCCCTGCGACCGTTAAATTACAATTTTTAGAGGTGCCCGTTAGGATTACTGTAGGGAACCTCTGTTTATTCAAGCGGCTACAGAATCTCTCGGTTAGAATCCAGAAATTAGGGAGAACCAGAGACGGGGGCTACGCCCCTGCGACCGTTAATCAGCAATTTTTAGAAGTGCCCGTTAGGATTACTGTAGGGAACCTCTGTTTATTCAAGCGGCTACAGAATCTCTTAGTGCGAATCCAGAAATTAGGGAGAACCAGAGACGGGGGCTACGCCCCTGCGACCGTTAAATTACAATTTTTAGAGGTGCCCGTTAGGATTACTGTAGGGAACCTCTATTTATTCAAGCGGCTACAGAATCTCTTAGTGCGAATCCAGAAATTAGGGAGAACCAGAGACGGGGGCTACGCCCCTGCGACCGTTAAATTACAATTTTTAGAGGTGCCCGTTAGGATTACTGTAGGGAACCTCTATTTATTCAAGCGGCTACAGAATCTCTTAGTGCGAATCCAGAAATTACGAAGAACCAACGTCGGGGGATGCTCCCCTGCGACCGCTGATCGGCAGTTTTTAGAGGTGCTTTCTTAAGTATAGAGGTTCCCCAAAATAAATCTATGACCCTAGCTCCTTGGCGTACCCCCCTTGCCCGTGCTCTGCACCGCAACCGTTCGCTGGTGTATAGCCGTTACGCTCAACTGGCAACCGTTGACCCCCAAGGCCGCCCTCACAACCGCACTATCGTGTTTCGGGGGTTTGTTGAAAATACAAATACCCTGGAATTTATTACCGACCAACGCAGTGAAAAAATCGCTCATATCCACCACCAACCCTGGGGCGAATTGTGTTGGTATTTTCCCCAGACCCGTGAGCAGTTTCGCTTGGCAGGATTATTACAAATACTAGACGGGTCGCATCCTGACCCCTTGGCGCAAAAAGCCCGTTATCACCGTTGGCAACATCTTTCCGAGAGCGGTCGGCAACAATTTACTTGGCCGCACCCCGGTCACCCCCGCACGGGCGATTTGCCCACCGATGCCCCCGACCCGCTGACCCCGCCGGTTCATTTTTGTTTGCTCTGGCTGGTTCCCCAACGGGTAGATCATTTGGAACTGCGGGGCAATCCCCAGAATCGGTACTGCTATCAGCAAGAGAATGACTATACATGGAAAGTACAAGAAGTCAATCCCTGAGGGGCACAAGCTGGTAAAGAATCTCTGAGCGAGAATCCAGAGCGGGCGTACCCCTGCGACCGCTGATCGGCAATTTTTAGAGATACCCTGTATTTAAGCGCCGTCTAAAATTTCACATCCAAAAGGAAAATAATCGGTGTGGATTCTGGATAATTTGCCAATTCTACGCTCGCTAAAGCAAGAATTTGCGCCGGTGTAACCAACCCAGAAAAATCGAAAATTCGTTCCGGTAAAATCACCCACACTGCTGGGTACAATTCCCCCCCATCCCCATAGGTTTTGTGGGTGCTTAGTAATTCATTTAAGGTTTGATTCCCATCGGCAATCCTACTCGGAACCACCACCGCCCGTTGTAGTTGCAAAACCACTACCCCTTCCCGATGCATCACCCGCACCGCCGGATAATGTGTATGCCACCAGCGCCGAGGTGTCCGTTGATAGACAAAATAATTTCCCAGTTCATGGGTTAAAACCACCTGGTCGGTGCGACAACCGCAGGATTGGGCGACCATCGCTAACCGTTGGGAAGGGGTCAAAGGTGGCAGTTCCCGGCGAGTTTGCAGTTCTAACGCCCCCGTTGCCGTCGCCGTCACTTTTTGTTGCCGTTGATCCACATCCACCCGCACCGCAATCGTAGCCGGATGCGCCCCCATGCGAGTGACCGCCTGGACAACCTCTTGCCGCAACTGCCGGACATCGTTGGGCGTGGGGTTGACAATACTGCGTTCAATGGTTTCCTGGATCAGCCCCAAGGCCACCCCAATCGCAGCAATCACCTCGGCATCGGGAGCCAACCAGTGCTGTAACCCCATTTTTTGCGCCACATAGGGCACCAACGCCGCCGCTCCCCCACCCCCACCCACCAAAACCAGGGTGTGCCGCTCCAGTTCGTATTCAGCCATCAACCGCTCGATCACCCGTTGCACCTTGCGGCTGGCTAAATCCAACACCCGCTGCGCCAGAGCCGTAGGAGTCAACCCCAAATTCGCCGCCAACCAATTCACCCGCAATTTCACCGCCTCGGTGAGCGCATCTTCTCCGTATAAACCCAACACTACCGCCGCATCCGTCGGCGTCAGAGTCCAGGTTGGTTGTCCCGCCTCGGTCACCGCCAAATAGTTTTGTGGAGATAACACCTGCCGTTGCCACTGGCTCGGTTCCGGGGGAGTATTGGTAAAGCTAATATACTGCAAATTAGCAATATGGGCACTGCGAGGGCCGACATCCACCACCCGGTTACCCTGGAGACGGGGTACTGACCCGCCCGCAATTCCCAAGGTGCGCACGTCCAGAGCTTTTAAGTACAATCGCTTACCGGCTACTTCTGCCGTTTTCACTTGGGGGCGGCCTTGCAAAATCACCGAAATATCCGTACTGGTGCCCCCCACATCCAGAAATAACCCCTCCGAAATCCGGGCATAGCCCAGAGCCGCCGCCACCCCCGCCGCCGGCCCCGAAAGAATCGTCAAAATTGGGCGTTGGCGCATTTCCGCAATCCCCATAATGCCCCCATCACTGCGCATAATCATCACGGGTGCCGTAATTCCACTTGCGCGTACTGCCTGTTCCGTGCAGTTGGCCGTTATCAGCATTCGGGGCAAAATTGCCGCATTGATTACCGCCGTCCGGGTGCGTAACCCCAGCCCATAGAGTTGGGACAATTCACAGCCCGCCGTTGCCAAGTACCCCCGTTCCCGCAACCACGTTACCACCTGCTGTTCAGAGGTAGGGTCATCCACCGCAAACGCCCCACTGACCGCAAACACCTCGGCTCCTTCCGCCCGCAACTGCGCCACCAAGCGTTCCAATTCGTTCTCATGGACACCCGCATCCGTACTCAGCCAGCCATGACAGGTGGGGAGAAATTGCCCCGGACTCAGTTCTACATCCCGCACCCGTGTTTGCGCCTGAGTCACCCACCCCAACAACCGGGTACTGAGGGCAATAATGCCAACGGTCGCTACATCGCCTTCGAGGAGGGCATTGGTTGCTTGGGTGGTACTGTGGGCAATCATCTGAATTTGGTCGGGGTCTAACCCGGTGACCGTGAGCAATTCTTTTAACGCCTGCACCACGCCTGCCGCCACCCCCACATCTGCCCGATGGGTTGTCGGGACGCGCACCTTCCCCAGGAGTTGATGACTGGTCGTATCTACCGCTACTGCATGGGTAAAGGTTCCCCCTACATCAATGCCAATTTTGATCCCAGTGGGTGCGGTCATCCGTGAACGATTTACAAAAGACGCTTAAAATGATGGTATCGGTAAAGGAAGTCAATACGATGGGCAAATGGACTGCCCAAAAAATAGACCTGAATCGGGTGTACCCTTGCCCCTGTTGCCGCCGAGGGGGGCGGTTGCGCCAAATCACCTTGACCGATGCCTTTGGGTGTGACCGATGTCAACAAATTTTTGTCCTTAAAGAATCCGATCAAATTCTCGAACAGCTGAGCAGTACCTATCCGGCGCAACGAGCCTGGTTTTGGGATGGACAATCCTGGCAACGACTGTACCAAATTTGGGGACGCATTACCCCGTTGAATGGTTTTTCGCTCCTATTGGTGCGTTTACCGTTACTTTTTATTCTGTTTTTACTAGTAATTGTATTACTGGCAATTTTTGGGTTTATTCAACTGCTGGCAACCTGGCTCAACGGACGCTAGTTTCCCAAAATGTGGAGCACCCCTGCAGGATTCAACCCTAATAAAGGGTAGCTTTGTGAATTATTGATGAGCGGTCGTAGGGGGGCACCCCCCGTATTTAATTTCTTTGTTCTCGAATCGTTTAAGATGGCCATAGTAATTCCTTTTGAGTGTAGAACAAGGGTCGCAGGGCGTAGCCCCGCCTTTGGTTCTCCGTAATTTTCTTGCATGATTCTTAAATTGTTCTATTCACCCCCGACCCCTAGAGGGGAGAAAATCCCAAGCCAAGAAACCTTGATTTGTTCAAGGGTTTAGAGTTGAGTTATTAACATTGGAGCGGTCGCAGAGGAGCCCCCCCCGACATGGGTTCTCCCTAATTTCTGGGTTCCTACTAGAGATTCTTGGCTCGCTTGAATAATTCCCATGAGTTAAAAAAGCAGGAATGGGAACAGCGACCCGCCGCCGCTTCTGCCGGACTCGAATACGGAGAGGGGGGGATTTGAACCCCCGATGACGTTGCCGCCATAGCGGATTTCGAGTCCGCCGCATTCAACCACTCTGCCACCTCTCCTCAGGGGCATTTTCTATTATTAACTTATGGGCAGGAACAATGTTGACGCTGTGGGAGTACAACGGGTGCGGTTGGTGATACCCTAATGAGGGGGCGAGGCTTGCGCTCTTCGTAACACGAATGGGGATAGATACTCATGGTTGCCACTGCTGAACAGACCAATATAGGTCGGATTGTCCAAGTGATTGGGCCGGTGTTGGATGTGGAGTTTGCGCCGGGGAATTTGCCGAAGGTGTATGATGCCCTGCGGATTGAGGGGCGTAATGAAGCGGGTCAGGAAGTTGCGGTGACCTGTGAAGTCCAGCAGTTGCTGGGGGATAATACGGTGCGGGCGGTGGCGATGAGTTCCACCGATGGTTTGGTGCGGGGTATGGCGGTGATCAACACTGGTGCACCCATCAGCGTGCCGGTGGGGGAAGTGACCCTGGGGCGGATTTTTAACGTGTTGGGCGATCCGGTGGACGAAAAAAGTCCCGTGCCCAAGAATGTGACATTACCGATTCACCGTCCGGCACCCCGGTTTACCGACCTGGAAATTAAACCATCCATCCTGGAAACGGGGATTAAAGTGGTGGATTTGTTGACACCCTACCGGCGGGGGGGCAAAATCGGCCTGTTTGGCGGTGCCGGTGTGGGCAAAACCGTGATCATGATGGAATTGATTAACAACATCGCTATTAATCACGGCGGCGTATCGGTGTTTGGGGGTGTGGGGGAACGCACCCGGGAAGGCAACGACCTTTACAACGAAATGATTGAATCGGGCGTGATTAATGAAGAAGACCCCAGCAAATCGAAAATTGCCCTGGTGTACGGTCAGATGAACGAGCCCCCCGGTGCCCGGATGCGGGTGGGCTTGTCGGCACTGACGATGGCGGAATACTTCCGGGATGTGAACAAGCAGGACGTTCTCCTGTTTATTGACAATATCTTCCGGTTTGTGCAGGCGGGTTCCGAGGTGTCGGCGTTGTTGGGACGGATGCCTTCGGCGGTGGGATACCAGCCCACGTTGGGAACCGATATGGGGGCATTGCAGGAACGGATTACCTCCACTCGGGAAGGTTCGATTACCTCGATTCAGGCGGTGTATGTCCCGGCGGATGACTTGACCGACCCGGCACCGGCGACCACCTTTGCCCACTTGGACGGGACAACGGTACTCTCGCGGGGGTTGGCTTCCAAAGGGATTTACCCAGCGGTTGACCCCCTGGATTCCACCTCCACCATGTTGCAACCCAGCATCGTCGGGGAAGAGCATTACACGGTGGCGCGGCGGGTGCAGGCGACTTTGCAACGGTACAAGGAATTGCAGGACATTATCGCCATCTTGGGGTTGGATGAACTGTCCGAAGATGACCGTTTGACGGTGGCACGGGCACGCAAGATCGAGCGGTTCTTGTCCCAGCCGTTTTTCGTGGCGGAGGTGTTTACCGGTGCGCCGGGCAAGTACGTTAAACTGGAAGATACGATTAAGGGCTTCAAGATGATCCTCGACGGGGAGTTGGACGACCTGCCGGAACAAGCGTTTTATATGGTGGGCGACATCAACGAAGCCAAGGCCAAGGCCGAAAAACTCAAAGCTGAGGGCAAAGCATGACCTTAACCGTGCGGGTGATTACGCCGGGGCAAACCGTGTGGGATGGGGCGGCGCAGGAGGTGATTCTCCCCAGTACGTCCGGGCAGTTGGGGGTGTTGACGGATCACATTCCCCTGTTGACGGCTCTGGACATCGGCGTGATGCAGATCAAAGCGGGCGGCGAATGGCAACCCCTGGTGGTGCTGGGGGGCTTTGCCGAGGTGGAAAACAACGAGGTCACGGTGTTGGTCAACGGGGCGGAACCGGGAAATACCCTGAAGGGGGCAGACGTGCAGGCGGAACTTGCCCAGGCGGAAGCGGCCTTGGAAAAAGCGGTCAGCCGCAAGGAAAAACTCGATGCCCTGCAACAGGTTAAGCACGCCCGTGCCCGTCTGCAAGCTCTACGGATGGTGTCGCCGGAACGATGATTGCGGTTGCCAGTTACATTCACCCGATTCCCCCCCCCACCGAACCCCTGCAATACCGGGCGATTGGGGTACTGCGGGGGCGGTATGAGCCGTCGGAGGAGCAGTTCACCAAGGGGGTGCTGATTACCCACGATGGGGTGCGGGTGGATGCGGTGCTGTTGGGGCGGTTGATGAGTTTGGTCAGGAAGAAACTCGACCTGTCCCAAGAACGCCTGTGGGTGGTCTATCCCCGCACCCGCAACAAACCCCGCGTGAAGCCGGGGGAACCCGTACCGGATACGCCCTTTTTGCCCCTGCACGTCCAGATGATGGGGGTGTGGGAGCCGGGAGAATTGCACCCGGAGGAGGACGACCTGACCGCCGCAGACATTCGGGTGGAAGAGGATTATTTCTCGATTCGGGGGGAAGTGGTGCGCCAGAACCAGAAAAATGAAGTTGTTACCGTGCGGATTCGGCGGGCACCCATGAATCTGTCGGGTACGGCGGAAACCTTCAAGCTGGAACTCAAAGGCACGCTCCCGCAACCCGGTAAGGGGATGTTTTGGGATTTGCAGGTCAAACGCCAGGGGACGGATTTGGTGATCCAACAAGCCCATAGGGTAGCGGCGATTCTGCCCAACAAACCGGCGGCGCGTCGTCCCGGCCCCAGTTCCCGCCCCTCTCGTCCAACGGGTACAGGTGGGAGTGGTCGTCCCGTCCCTCGTCCCAAACCTGCGCCCCCGAGTGCCTCAGCCTGAGATTGATAAGCCAACCTTACGCGTCCATCTCCGCACCCAACGGCGGCACATTTCTGCTCAGGAACATCACCAATTCAGCCGCCAAATTATCCACCATTTAACCCAGCATCCCCACTGGGCAGGGGTTAACCAAGTTTTTACTTATGTGCCCATCCAGGGGGAACCGGATTTAGGCCAATTACCCGCCCAATACCCGGATAAAATCTGGGCATTGCCTCGGCGGACGGGGCAGGACTTAACCTGGCATCGCTGGCGGTGGGGAACCCCGTTAACCCA
>JAUQVQ010000051.1:0-7913 GCA_039794725.1 Gloeomargarita sp. HHBFW_bins_162 | reverse complement strand
CCCAGATGACGGAGAACCAGAGACGGGGGCTACGCCCCTGCGACCGCTCATCATGAATTAATAGAGGTTCCCTTAACTCTCAATGCGGTCGGTGACAGCCAGTGAAAAATTATCGAACCAGCCCCGGCGTTTGAAAAAGATAATCAGAGAAATGGCAATCACCGCCATCAAGCCTAGCGCAAAGGGATACCCCAAATACCACTCCAATTCCGGCATATTAAACGGGGATTTTTCCGGGTCAAAATTCATCCCATAAATACCGGCAATAAAGGTGAGGGGAATAAAAATTGTTGAAATCACCGTGAGAAATTTCATAATTTCATTCATCTTATTGCCAATCGCCGACAGATAAACATCCATTAAACCAGAGGCCACCTCCCGATAGGTTTCCACAATATCCATGACTTGCACCGTATGGTCATAACAATCCCGCAAATACACCCGCACCTCCGCCCCAAAAAAATCCCCCGCATCCCGAATTAACACATTCACCGCATCCCGCAACGGCCAAATTAACCGCCGTAAACTGAGCAAATCCCGTTTGAGTTGATGAATTTCTGCCAGGGTGGCACGGGTGGGATTGACCACCACTTCATCTTCTAATTCTTCAAGCCGTTCACCATAGGTTTCCAAAACAGGGAAAAACCCATCCACAATCGTATCCAAGAGTGCATAGGTTAAATAATCGGCTCCATAATGACGAATCATCCCTTTCCCCGTACGCAACCGCTCCCGAACCGAAGCAAAAGTATCGTGTTCGGCTTCCTCTTGCACCGTTATTAAATAACCCGATGCCCCCAAAATAAAACTGACTTGTTCAGTTTCAAACCCATACCCTGATGGTTTAGGAGTCACCATGCGAGTAATCAATAAAATGTGTTCCGCATATTGTTCCACTTTAGGGCGTTGGGGGACATTAACCACATCTTCTAATGTCAACGGATGCAGATGAAATACCCGTCCCAATTCCTGTAAAATCTCCTCCGAACCCAACCCCCGTACATCTAACCAAGACACGGATTCGCTATTGATAAAAGGGAGACATTCCTGGGGGTGTTGCAACACCTGACGGGTTGCGTGTTGTGGGCTGTAATCAATCAAAACCAATTCGGTGGGGGGAGCATCCGGGTCAATCGTCAAGGTGCCGGGCGCATCCCCTGGGTCATCATAGTAATAATCAATATAGGATTCATCTTCCCAGGCGGTCGCCTCCGTTAGGGGAGTATAACCCGACCAGGGTGAGGGACGGGTCTGCTGTGAATGACTGTTCATCGGTAAACGCTTGCGCAAGGGACGGCCTGCCCCTGTAGTATAACGGTTGTGGCTTATCGGAGAAAACCCGGTATTATTCGGGTGCCCCCCTGCGACCGCTGATTTTGAGTTAAGGGAACCTCTATTTATTCAATCGGGCAAAAAATCCTTTAGTGAGAATCCAGAAATTACGGAAAACCAGAGACGGGGGCTGCGCCCCTGCGACCGCTAATCACCAATTTTTAGAGGTTCCCTGAAGCTAAGGGAAAATGCTCTTGCCAGAACGCCCGAATTACCCAGAACTGCGCCCCTGCGACCCCTACTTCCTTCGGAATTTGGTTCCATTTTTAGGGCACCTCTATTTGTTCAATCGGGGAAAAAATCTCTCGGTTAGAATCCAGAAATTACGGAAAACCAGAGACGGGGGGCGCCCCCCTGCGACCGCTAATCACTAATTTTTAGAGGTTCCCTTTAGTTGCTATGTTTCGGGCACCTCGATTGATTCAGGCGGAAAAGCCAGATCGGCAATTTTTATCGCAATACCCATTAACCTAACCGCGTTCGACTTACCATTAGTCACCCCATGATCCTCCAGATTTTTAAGGTTTTCTTTAGAATCAAGGTAACAATTCCCTGCGGCGTTCAGAACCGGTTAACAACAGATTACAAGAAGTTAAAGACTCCCCGATGGGGAACGGCTTGAGTGATAGTTTAGAAGTAGATAACAACCTATATCCTATTTGGGGTTCCTGCCTATGAAACTTGTCATTCATGGCAAAAACATTGCCATCACCGACCCCATCCGTGCCTATGTGGAGAGTAAATTAGAAAAAGCGTTAGGCCATTTCAATGGTTTAATCACCGAAGTGGATGTGCATTTGTCGGTCGCCCGTAACCCTCGGATTCACGATACCCATATTGCGGAAGTAACTCTCTATATGGGGGGAAACGTCATGCGAGCCGAAGAACGGAGCGAAAATCTCTACGCCAGTATTGACCTGGTTGCGGATAAATTGGCACGCAAGGTGCGGAAATTCAAAGAAAAAAGACAGGCCAAATTACACAGTACCCCGGCGTTGGTGACTCCGGGTGAATTGGTACTGCCCACCCCCCAAGCCACCCCCGAATTGCCCAAGGAGGTCGTTCGCCGGAAATACTTTGCCATGCCGCCGATGACGGTGGATGAGGCCCTAGAACAACTCGATTTGATTGACCACGATTTCTATGTCTTTCGCAATGTGGAAACCGGGGAAATCAACGTCGTTTATGAGCGCAATCACGGCGGGTATGGTCTGATCCAACCCCGGGGCAACGGCCATTATCCCCACAAGTCCCACTAAGTGAGCTGGGGGGTTACACTAGGGAAACGTTGTTTAAGCTCTGGTTCTAACCCCCATGATCATGGATACCCTTGCCCCGAATCAGCAGATGCTACCGCTGACGGCTCGCACCAACGCCCAGGGGCATCTGGAAATTGGCGGCTGTGATGTGGTGGACCTGGTGGCTCGCTGGGGTTCGCCGCTGTACATTCTGGACGAAGTAACGCTACGGACGGCCTGTCGCCAGTATCGGGAAGGCTTTATCCAGGATTATCCGGGCGAGTCGCAGGTGATTTATGCCACCAAAGCCTGGTGTTGTTTGGGGGTACTGGCGGTGGTGGTGGGCGAAGGGCTGGGGCTGGATGTGGTGTCCGGCGGGGAATTAACCACAGCGATCCGGTTGGGGGTGTCGCCGGAGGTGGTTTATTTTCATGGCAATAATAAATCCCCGGCAGAATTGCGGCTGGCTCTGGAGTATGGCTGTCGGGTGGTGGTGGATAATTGGTATGAATTACAGACATTAGCGTTACTAACACAGGAAAAAAAATGTACAGTGCCGGTGATGATCCGGTTTACGCCGGGGATCGAATGTCACACGCATGAGTACATCCGCACGGGACATTTGGATAGTAAATTTGGCTTTGACCCGCAGCAAATCCCTGCGGTTTTGGCCTGGTTGCGTGACCAGCCCCAGATGGAATGTATCGGGTTACACGCCCACATCGGTTCGCAGATTTTCGCCCTGGAACCGCATCAGGATTTAACGGAAGTGGTGGTGGAAACCTATGCCCAGGGGTTGGCGGTGGGGTTGCCCCTGCGGGAAGTCAATGTGGGGGGGGGGTTAGGGATTCGTTACACCGAACAGGATGAACCGCCAACGATTCGGGACTGGGTGCGGGTGGTGAGTAAGGGCATCACGCATCATAGCCAGCAACGGGGCGTGCCCCTGCCCAAATTGGTGTGTGAACCGGGGCGGTCGGTGATTGGTTCGGCCTGTGTGACGGCTTATACGATTGGAGGGCGCAAGGAAATTCCGGGGGGGCGCACCTACATCAGTGTGGACGGGGGGATGTCGGACAATCCGCGCCCGATTACCTACCAGGCGCAATACCGAGCGGTGGTCGCCAATCGCGCGGTTGCCCCCCTGGGTGAAACCGTAACGGTGGCCGGGAAACACTGCGAATCCGGGGACATTTTGCTCAAAGATATTGCCCTACCGGCGACCCAACCGGGGGATGTATTGGTGGTGTTGGCAACCGGAGCGTACAACTACAGCATGGCCTCCAATTACAACCGGATACCCCGTCCGGCGGCAGTTCTCGTCCAGGAGGGCGATGCCAGCCTCATCCTGAAACGGGAAACCTGGGATGACCTACTCCGCCAGGACTGCCTGCCGGAACGGTTGCGGTTAGCTTAGGAACACAGAGCGGCACCGCCCTTGGGATTGGGTTGCACACAGCGCAGGGGTTGATTGGCAATCGCCCCAAACCCGATTCGGCCCAGCAGGTTTACCCAGTCCTGGAGTAATTCCTGATCCGTGGGATTTTGCCGCCGTAGCGCCACCAGCATTTGCAGGGCGTCGTACCACACTCCCGCCCCTGCCAACACCGCTGGGTAGTCACCCAAATTGGCTTGCGCCAAAGCCGCCGTCAACTGGGGATTGTTTGGGGAGATGCGCTCGATCCGCCCCACCGCAATCATCCACGCATCCGGGCTAGTTGCCATCCCATCCACTGTACATTGCACTGCAATTGACCATTCATATTCTTGGCCGACTGCCAGGGGAGCTGCTGTTGGGGGCAGGGTGAGACTGCCAATGCCCCCGCCCGTGCTGGTGAAGGTTTCGCTATAGACCAATTCCCCCGTCTGCCCTTGACTGTTCACCTGCCGCAGTTGAAATTCGACGGGAGTGGGGCGTTCTAACTCAGGCAAGTACCAGAAAAAGGTGGCGTAGTCTCTCAGGGTTTGGCCGTAGTTGCCTTCCGGGAGCAATACTCGCAGTTTTTGGTCTTTTTCTTTGGCACAACTGGAACCCCGTTTTGACCCCCCTTCCCGGTTGCCGGGCCGACCCACCGTCGGCAAGTTCAAACTGGCAAAGGCCGGTCGTCTGCGGCTGGTGCCAGCGGTGGCCACGCGCGGTTGGACGGTGGGGGGTAAAGGGGCTTGCAGTGCCGCTTGGACGCTGGGGGTGCTTGCCGGTACGGTCAATTTTTGTCCCACCAAAATCAAATCCGGGTCACTGCGGAGGCTGGGGTTGGCCTGTAACATTTGCTCCAGGGTGAGGTTGTGCCGCCGGGCAATGCCGGTGAGGGTGTCCCCCAACCGCACCACATATTGGAACGACTGCGCCCAGCCCACCTGCGCCAGACACAGCACGCCGCCGATAAGTAAACCACCAATCCATCCTTGCCGTTGCATGGGAGTACTCCTTAATGGTTAGTTTGTCTGATCGGGCTGGGGGTCAGGATTAATTTGCAAAAGGGGGGTGGGATTCTGAAATTGACAGATTTCCCGCTCCATCCGTTGCTGACCCAGATTGATAAAGGTTTGCGAGCTGTTGATTCCCAGGGAGGAAGGCCCTGGCACGCCCACCAACGGCATACACGGATTCCCTTGCGCCACCAACAACCCTGTAGCGAGGAGATTGACCATAACCATCACCGGGGAAGTATTGACTCGATCACTCTTCTATGTTAACCGGAGTGTACCCAAAATCTAAATGTCCCTTATCACCGGTTGGCCGTGATGTTCTTCACGGTTGGGTATAGGTTTTCCCGTAGTGCCCCTGGGTTTGGGCTAAATGGGCAACTCCCCAGGCGGCTTCCTGCTGGTGGGCAATTAAGACGGGTACCCCCAAAATCCGCTGGCGCAGGGTTTGCCAAACGGGATTGCGGCTGCCGCCACCGCTGGTGAATACTCGTTTTAAGGCAGGTGCGCCCAGAGAGGTTAATACCTGATACCCGTGGGCTTCGATACGGGCAATGGCGGTGAATAATCCCTGCAAAAAATGCACGGGATTGTCCGGGCGAGGGGTGAGACGAGGGAGTAAATTCGGGTCATTGATGGGGAAGCGTTCACCGGGTTGAAGTAGAGGATAATAATTAAAATCTATAAGCATTTCCGGGTCAATTTGGGCACTGAAATTTACTAATTCATCCTCAGAAAAAAAATGATTTAACACCGCTCCCCCCGTATTGGATGCACCACCCACCAACCACATATCCCCCAACCGATGGCTATACACCCCTGTTGCTTGGTCATCAATGCGTTGATGGCTGAGTAATTTTAATACCAACGTTGAACCGAGAGAGGTTACTCCATCCCCAATTTGGTTGGCACCACTGGCGATGAATGCGGCCATGCTATCGGTGGTTCCGGCATGAATCCTACAGGTGGGGGGTAAGTGAAATTCTTTAACATAATCCGGTCGAATCACGCCTACACCTGTGCCAGGGATAAAAACCTGGGGTAATTTTACGCTAAAGGGTAAATCTCTAAACCAATCGGGGTAATCTCTGATGCCGGGATCGTAACCTAATTTCAAACTATTATGTTCATCACTAACACCTAATTTTCCGTGTAATAAAAAGCCGAGCCAATCCGCCTGATGTAAAAGGTATTTATCCTGTAAATTAACCCCCTGGTGGTGATACCAAAATAATTTACATAAACTGGAAGTTGCGCTTGAAACTAAGTGATTTTGAGGAACATAACGCTGCAGTTCGTTTAATAAAAATTGCCCCCGTTGATCGTTGTACATCAGTACCGGAGCCACCGGCTGACCGGCTCCATCGGTGAGCAAAACGGTTCCCGATGTGCCGGCAATACCAATATGCTGAATGTGACGAATAATCTCCGGCGGCATCATTTGTAAGAATTGCCGTAATGCCATTTGCCATTCGGTGGGCGAAGCGGGGTTCGCAAATACAATTCGGTTGTGGTGGAGAACCTGTCCCTGGGAATCAATCACGATTCCCTTGAGTGCCGACGTACCAAAATCTAAGCCTAAACTGTTCTGGGCAACCATTGGTCAAACTCCGTAGGATAGAGACTGGACACTACAGGAATTTACATGGCCGCCGACCCTGCTTCTCCCTCCCCAGATTGGCACAGTTTGTCCATCCCCGCCACGCTCAGCCTCCTCGAAACCACCCCCGACACTGGCCTTAGTCCTGCGCAGGTACAGGAGCGGTTGGCTCGCTATGGTGCCAACGAATTGGAAGAGACCCATCGCCGCAGTCGCTGGGATATTCTTCTGGATCAGTTCAAAAATGTCATGCTGTTGCTGTTGATCGCCGTAGCGGTCATTTCGGCCATTACTGATACCGTACAAGCCATCCAAGAAAAGCATTTTGTTTTCCCGAAAGATACGGTGGCGATTCTCAGTATTGTCATCCTCAACGGTCTATTGGGGTATGTCCAAGAGAGTAGAGCCGAACAGGCCCTGGCCGCTTTGAAAAAGATGTCCTCCTCACGGGTGCGGGTGATGCGGGGGGGGCAACTGCAGGAGGTCAATGCCCCCGATTTGGTGCCGGGGGATGTGGTGCTGGTGGAGGCGGGTAATAAATTGCCGGCAGATGGGCGGTGGCTACTGACGGCGAATCTCCAGGTGCGGGAGGCGGCCTTGACCGGGGAGGCGGTGCCCGTGACCAAACAGGCGGATGTGGTTTTGCCCGCCAATACGGAATTGGGCGACCGGGTCAATCTCGGCTTCATGGGCACGGAGGTGATCCAGGGGCGGGGAACGTTGGTGGTGACCCAAACCGGGATGAGTACGGAGCTGGGGAAAATTGCCGCCGCCATTCAAGCGGTAGAAGTGGAACCCACCCCCTTGCAGCGGCGCATGGATCAACTGGGGAAGGTGTTGGTCACCGGGTCGTTGATTTTGGTGGCGATTGTGGTGCTGGCGGGCACGCTGTATAACCCCAACACCTTCGGCACGCTGGTGGAAGTCTCGCTGAGTATGGCGGTGGCGGTGGTGCCGGAGGGCTTACCGGCAGTGGTGACGATTACCCTGGCGTTGGGAACCCGGCGGATGATGCAGCGGCGGGCGTTGATTCGGCGGCTCCCGGCGGTGGAAACCCTCGGTTCGGTGACGGTGGTGTGTTCGGATAAAACCGGGACGTTGACGCAAAACAAGATGGTGGTGCAGGCGGTGGCTCTACCGGAGATGGGGTTAATTCAAGTTACGGGCACGGGCTACCAACCGGAGGGGGAATTTATCCAGGGCAATGTGCCCTTTGCGCCCCACACCTGCCCCGACCTGATGAGTTTGCTCCTGACGGGTTTGCTGTGCAATGATGCGACCTGGCAAAAAGAGCAGGACGAGTGGGTGATTCTGGG
>JAUQVQ010000050.1:0-7948 GCA_039794725.1 Gloeomargarita sp. HHBFW_bins_162 | reverse complement strand
GTCAACCAAATGACGGTGGGCGGCCTCCGGGCCCGGCAGAGCTACCTCAAATTCAATGCGAATCGCCGTTTGCTGTTCCCCCTCCCACACCACCAAATCCATCCCCTCGCAGTCAATCGCCTCCATCGTCGCCGCCGTCGCCGTCCGTAGCCCCGCCAACCCCTGGGCGTAGAGCAACACCGCATCGCTGTGGTCTTGATTCATGTGGCGACAAATCCGGGCACTGACTTCAGCAGGAAAATCCAGACTGGTCTGGGAGTCCGAAGATTCGGTCATGGGCAATCTCACAAGGGACTAAATGCCATCTTAACCGTTTAGGAGACCGGCTAACCGGGTATGGAGCCGATGCCCCGCTTTGTAGGCGAGAAAATGTCCCTGAGGCAATGCCCCCAATAAGGCCAAATCCCCTAAAAAATCCAGCAGTTTATGGCGCACCGGTTCATCGGGAAAACGCAGAGGCGGATTCAACCAACCCCGCTCCCGGTCGCACACCAAAGCATTTTCTAAACTCCCCCCCCGGATCAACCCCTGCTGGCGCAATTGGTCAACCTGTTCCGCCAAGCCAAAAGTACGAGCCGGGGCAATCGCTTGGGCAAAATCCTCCCGCTTAGGCACCCAAGTGCACCATTGCCGCCCAATCGCCGGGTAGTCAGGAAAATCAATCCCGTAGGTAAATTTTAATTCCGAGGCGGGGAACACGGCGGCAAAACTATCTCCCTCTTGCACCACTAGCGGTTCTGTAATGACACCTTCAGTATAGATTTGCCCCGCATCCCACGGTTGTAACAATTCCACCCAGGGTAATGCCGAGCCGTCCAACAGGGGAATTTCTTGCCCCGTTAGGTACATTGCCACATCCTGAATGCCCAACCCCACCAACGCCGCCAGCAGATGTTCTATCGTGTGAATTTTATAATCACCGTGCGCTAAGGTTGTGCATAAACTACTGGGTCGCACCCAGTCCACTTGAGCGGGAATTGCCTGATTCTCCACATAAAACACTCGTCCCGTACCGGGAGCGGTTCGCATCAACGTCACCGTAGCGGGTTGTCCCGTGTGCAGACCCACGCCACTCAGGGTTAACCGCTCCCCCATTAGAACCGTTCACCCACCCCAAAGGTAATCTGGTTGCCGCCAATGTCATTCCACCCGAAATCCACCCGCAGGTTCCCCAACAAGGGCGTGACAATCCGCACCCCCACGCCGTAGCCCAGCCCTTGCCCCGGTTTACCCCGAATCCCGCCCGGATCGCCCGGCACTTCCGCTTGACTGCCCAGGGTGGTGCCGTAATCCACAAACAACGCCCCCCGGACGATGCTAAAAATGGGGAACCGATATTCCGCCGTCGCCTGGAAAAAACTGCGCCCCGTCCCCACTTCCCCTTCGCCCCAGCCCCGCACCGAGTCCGCCCCGCCCAAACTAAACGCCTCGTAGGGAGCCATCCGTCCCAAAATCGTCCCCGCCTGCACGTTAACAGCAAACACTTCCGGTTTGTTGCGTTGGAAACGCAGTAACTGCACCGGCAGGTAATAGCTATAACCCAACCGCAAGCGGCTTTGGGAGATACTGCCCGACCCCACCGGGAGTGCCTGACTGTACCCCGCCCGGAACAGCCAGCCTCGGGTCGGGTCGAGGGGATTATCCCGCTGGTCGTTGGTCACCCCCAGATTCACCTGCAACAGGTCATCAATCCCGGACGGACTGGCCGCCAACTGATTGCCAAATTGATCCACCGGCGACACCCGATTGCTCCGGTCGAGGATGGAAACCCGTTGGTAGCTGATCCCCGCCGAACCCCGCCAATTCCCTGGGAAGGGGCGGCTAAAGTCAATAATCGTCCCCAAGCGGTTGATCCGAGGGGTGTCCCCGTTGGGTAAATCCACAATGAACTTTCCGCCGCTGTAGATATAAGAAAACGCCAACCGATTAAACACACTCACGGATAAGGATGTTCGCCCCGGGTCAAACGCCAGCCAGGGGTCCCGGAAATTCACATCAAACAAAATATCCCGTTCCCCCCCCTGGATATTGGCCGTTAAGGTTTGCCTGCGCCCGCCCAAATTGCGCTCGCTGTACCCCACCGTCCCGAAAAAGCCCGTCGCCGTGCTGTAGCCTGCCCCAAAGTTAATCGAACCGGTGCGGGCTTCCACAATGGTGAGAACAATCACCGCTTTGCGGGGGTCTTCCGCCGGTTCCAAATTGAGTTTCACATCCTCAAAAATCCCCAACCCAAAGAGGGTTTGTAAGTCCTGTTGCGCTTTTTTGTCGTTAAACACATCCCCCGGACGCTGTTGCAATTCCCGGGTGATGATGTAGGGTTTGGTTTTGCCTTTGACTTCTTCATCTTTGGCGTTGAGGTACTTGATTTTAATATCGGCAATCACCCCTTCCGCCACATCCAGCGTTACCACCCCATCGTCCCCCACCTTAGGCGTACCAATCACCTGCCCCAGGGGATAGTTATTCTTCTTGTACCATTCGTTAACCTGTTGAATCCCCCGTTGCAAACTGCGGAAATTCAACACCTCGCCGTAGAGCGGGGTAAAAATTTCGTCCGCCACTTCCTGCGGTAAAACTTTCGTGCCCACCAAATTCACCTGTTTCAGAACCGGGTTGGGTTGCACCACAAAACGAATCCGCACCCCCAAGGGCGTATCTTCCGGCGTGGCCTGCACATTCTGGAACCAGCCCGTCGCAAACACGGCATCAATATCCCGTTGCAATTGACTGCGGGTAGTAGTAAACCCAGGTCGGGTGCGAATCGCTCCAAACACCGCATCCAACAAGGCTCCATCCGCCCCTTCCACAAACACCTCCGCCACCAACACCCGGGGTTCCGGTTCTGGGGGAGCCGCCTGCGCCACCTGCGCCAACACCGAGGGTTGCCGGGGGGGAGCGGTCAACGCCTGGACAACTTCTGAAGCATCAGGATGTTGCGAAACCCCAATCGTTCCCGTCGGGGGGAGAGAACTCGACCCTAGCGGGGCAACTTCCGCCCCAGCCGGTACGCCACATACGGTCGCCGCCGCCGTTGCCAAACCCGTTGTCAGAATCCAGGAGCGCATGATCACACCACACCTCGAAGGAGCACGAACCTATTGCCGAAGCACCCGCTCTAGGACGAGCTGGTAGGCCGATTCTACCGCACCCAGGTCATGACGGAAGCGATCCTTGTCCACCACCCGCCGCACCGGGTCGGTTTCGTCCACCAACCACAAACGGCAAGTATCAGGACTAATCTCATCCGCCAGAATCACCTCGCCGTGGTCATCCCGGCCAAACTCCAGTTTGAAGTCTATCAGCAGAATACCGCATTCCGCAAAAAAACGTTGCAGATGCTCATTTACCCGTTGGGCATAACCAATCAAGGTTTGTACTTCTAGTGGAGTCGCCAAATTCAACAGCCGCAAGCGGTCTAGGGTTAATAACGGGTCGCCCAAAGCATCGTTTTTGTAATAAAATTCCACCAGGGGGGGCGTCAGTTCCAACCCCAAAGGTAACCCCGTTTCCCGACACAAACTCCCGGCGGCACGGTTGCGAACTACCACTTCGAGGGCAAACATGGTGAGTGCCTGCACCTCCATCACGTTCGGAGCCGGTTGCGCCACAAAATGAGTGGGAATGCCCTGCTTTTGTAAAAACTGAAATAAATGACTGCTGATCGTGCAATTCATTGCCCCTTTGCCCTGAATTTGTCCCCGTTTTTGGGCATTAAAGGCAGTAGCATCGTCCTTGAATAATACCCGTAAGATACCCGGTTGTTCCGAAGGGGTGAGAATTTTTGCCTTGCCTTCGTAGGTGGTTACCGTTGCCATGTCCTGCCCTGGGAATGCTGGAGTCGTTTTTGATCTTATCTGGGTGGGGAAACATCAGCAAAGATACTACAATAGGGGAAGGCTCGCCTCGATGATAATACGCATGGATGCCTACTGCACTCGCCCCACCTGTGGTCAACCGCAAAATACCCTAGAGACGGTTGAACGCAGTGAGTTACTGAACCTCACCTGTAATAGTTGTGGGATGCCGTTGGTATTACTGGGGCGATATTTACCCCAAAAATTGTTGGCGCAAGGGGGCTTTGGGCGCACCTATTTGGCACGGGATTTATACACCCCGGCGCAACGGTTGTGTGTGGTCAAACAGTTACGCACGACCAAGTTTGATGCCGCCGATTTAGAAACGGCTCAACGCCTCTTTCACCGGGAAGCGGAAGTCTTAGAAGCCTTGGGAACCCACCCGCAAATTCCCTACCTGTTTGCATCCTTTGACCTGAGTGTACCGGCGGCGAATGGGGAACGGGAAGAAGAGTATTTTTATTTAGTACAAGAATATATTCCGGGGGAAGATTTAGATAAAGTGGTGCGGCGGCAAGGGCGATTAAACGAAACGGAAGTCACGGAAATTTTGCGCTCGATGTTAGGCATTTTATCGTTTATTCATAGCCATAACGTGGTGCATCGGGATATTAAACCCGCCAATATCATGTGTCACGAAAACGGCACGTTATATCTATTAGATTTTGGAGCGGTGAAACAGGCGATTCACCTGCAAAATACCGACTGTGATGTGACCAATATCGGCAGTCCGATTTACTCTCCCCCGGAACAAACCTACGGGTTGCAAGTGGTGCCTGCTTCCGATATTTACGCGTTGGGGGCTACCTGTGCAGTCTTACTCACGGGCTGTCCCCCCCATAAACTCATTGATCCGGGTCGGCACTGCTGGCAATGGCGGTCATTTGCCACCGTCAGCGATGGGTTGGCGCAGATCATTGACCGGATGTTGCAGTCGGCGTTGGATGAACGTTATCAGGATGCCAATGCGGTTTTGAACGATTTGGAAGCCCTCACGGCACCCCCTTCTGCCGATACAACGTTACCCAATTTGGACGGGGATGAATTGATCACCCGTCTGCGGGGCGAAGGCGGGCTGGATATTCGCGACCGGCGGTATCTTTTGCGGGTGTATCCCCGCTGTTTTGTCGGTTCGGAGATGGTCACTTGGCTGATGAACAATTTGGGCGTGGGGCGGCAACAGGCGATTCAACTGGGGCAAACCCTGGTGGCACGCAATATCATTCACCACGTCACCGATGACCAACCGTTTCGGGATGGCTACTTTTTGTACCGCTTTTATCAGGACGATACCGTGACGCTCCATGAACCCCAGCCGGTGCAACAGTTGATGAGTTACCGGGGGCGGGTCTATAAACCCGTCGAGCGGGTGGCGCAGTCGGTGGAACTGTCCGGGGCAACGGGGATGCGGTTCCACTACCGAGGGCGGACGTATGAAACGGGGGTGGTTAGCCCTACGACCCGGGTGGATAGACAAACCCCAGAGGGAAAAGAAGCGACCAGTTCCGAGTCCTACACCTACCGGGGCAAAGTCTATAAAAAAGAAACCCCATGACCCCCATCCCCGCTGACCTGAGCCGCACCGGGTTGACCCCCCAGGAGTACGAGCAAATCTGTGCCAAATTGAACCGAGAACCCAACCGTCTGGAATTGGGGATGTTTGGGGTAATGTGGTCAGAACATTGTTGTTACAAAAACTCCAAACCCTTTCTGCGGCAATTTCCTACCCGAGGGGCGCAGGTGGTGGTCGGGCCGGGGGAAAATGCCGGGGTGATTGATGTGGGTGGGGTTTATCTCGCCTTCAAGGTGGAATCCCACAACCATCCCTCGGCGGTGGAACCGTTTCAGGGAGCGGCCACCGGGGTGGGGGGCATCCTGCGGGACATTTTTACCCTGGGAGCCAGACCGATTGCCCTACTCAATTCCCTCCGGTTTGGTTCCCTCGATGTGCCCCGCAATCGGGCGTTACTGACCGGGGTGGTGGCGGGCATCAGCCATTACGGGAATTGCGTAGGGGTGCCGACTGTCGGCGGTGAGGTGTACTTTGACCCGGTGTACACCGGCAATCCCCTGGTGAATGTGATGGCGCTGGGCGTTTTGCCGACGCCGCAGGTGATGCCTTCGGGAGCCAAAGGAGTCGGGAATCCGGTGGTGTACGTGGGCGCAACCACCGGGCGGGATGGGATGGGAGGAGCCAGTTTTGCCAGTGCCGAATTGGCCGAGGACAACCAGGCGCAACGACCGGCGGTGCAGGTGGGCGACCCGTTTTTAGAAAAATGTTTGATTGAAGCCTGTTTAGAAGCGTTTGCGACCGGGGCGGTGGTGGCCTGTCAGGATATGGGGGCGGCGGGGTTGACCTGTGCCACGTCGGAAATGGCGGCCAAGGGGGGTGTGGGCATTCGCTTAGATTTGGATGCCATTCCGGTGCGGGAAACGGGGATGCACCCGGTGGAATTTATGCTCTCGGAGTCCCAGGAACGGATGCTGATGGTGGTGGAGCGGGGGCGGGAAGCGGAAATTTTACCCATTTTCCATCGCTGGGGACTCGAAGCCGTCGTCGCCGGGGAAGTGATTGCGGCACCTGAAGTTCAGATTATCTACAACAATCAGACAGTGGCGCACCTGCCCGCAACCGCATTGACGGAGGATACCCCCATTTATGAGCGGGAGATTCTCCCGGAACCGCCCCTTTCGGTACAAAAGCACTGGGTCTGGTCGGTGGACGCTTTACCGCCAGCTACCCCTACGGGAATTTTAGACCGCTCCTGGAATGACATTATCCTAACCTTACTGAATCAACCCAACCTAGGGAGCAAACGCTGGATTTATCGGCAGTACGACCACCAAGTACAAAATAATACCGTCATTCTCCCTGGGGTGGCGGATGCGGCTGTGGTGCGGGTGCAGGGGCATTTGGGTGTAGCGGCCACGATGGATGGCAATGGGCGCTGGGTGTGGCTCGACCCGGAGCGGGGGGCGATGGCGATTGTGGCGGAAGCGGCACGGAATCTGACCTGTGTAGGGGCGACACCGCTGGCGGTTACGGATAATTTGAACTTTGGCAACCCGGAAAAACCGGAAATCTACTGGCAGTTGGCGATGGCCTGTCGGGGGTTGGCGCACGCCTGTCGGGTTTTGGGAACGCCGGTCACGGGCGGCAATGTGTCCCTGTATAACGAAACGCAAGGGCAAGCGATTTACCCCACGCCGGTGGTGGGCATGGTGGGGCGGGTTCCCGATATTCGCCAGCGTTGTACGATGCAATACCAAGCAGGACAATGTTTATACTTATTGGGCGTTGCTTGGGGGCAACGTTCCCCATCTGTTGGTCTGGGGGGGTCGGAGTATCTGGCGGCGGTGCATGACGTGATTACGGGTCGGCCGCCGGAGGTGGATTTAGAACGGGAACAGCGGGTGCAAAATGCCTGTCGCACGGGGATTCAGCGGGGTTGGGTTCGGGCGGCGCACGATGTCAGCGATGGCGGCGTGGTCATTGCTCTGGCAGAGATGGCGATTGCCAGTCATTTAGGAGTACAGATTACCGCAAATGTGCCGTTAGAAACTCGGTGGGATGAATGGCTCTTTGGCGAGGGGGGCAGTCGGATTTGGGTGGCGGTTGCGCCTGAATTACAAAACGAGTGGGAAGATTATCTGACACAATGCTTACCCAATGAGTGGGGATTTTGGGGGAGAACAGGCGGTACCTCCCTAATTATTGAAGTTGGGGATAATCCGGTAATTAACGTGCCCGTCACTGCGTTGCACCAGGCATGGGCAGAGAGTTTACCCCGGCGGTTGACCATCCATAGCTAAGCTCAAACTAATGATTACTGAACGATCTCCCAAACCCATAGCAATCCCTTTTGAATTTTCAGGGTCGCAGGGCGTAGTCCCATCTTGGGTTTTTCTCTCCCCACCTAACCTAAACTTTTTGAATAGCCCACAATATAGCAGTCTTTTTTGAATGTGAAACAAGGGTCGTAGGGGTGTAGCCCCGTTGTGGTTTTCTCCCCTCTCCCTTGATGGGAGAGGGGTCGGGGGTGAGGGTGAATACAGCAGTCCTTTTTGAATATGAAACAAGGGTCGTAGGGGCG
>JAUQVQ010000049.1:0-7991 GCA_039794725.1 Gloeomargarita sp. HHBFW_bins_162 | reverse complement strand
CATAAATGAGATCACAACAGAAGTGATGCCTCGTTCCCGTCTGCCCTCACCCCCTGCCCCTCTCCCATCAAGGGAGAGGGGAGAAAATCCCAAACGGGGCTACGCCCTGCGACCCTTGTTTCACATTCAAAAAGGACTGCTATAATAAGGGGGAATTTCTAAAAGTTGTCAATAAGCGGTTGCAGGGGGCACCCCCCGTCTCTGGTTCTCTGTAATCTCTGGATTCCAGTTAGGAGATGGTTATAGCAATCATAAATGAGATTACAACAGAAGTGATGCCTCGTTCCCGTCTGCCCTCACCCCCTGCCCCTCTCCCAACACGGGAGAGGGGAGAAAACCCAAACGGGACTACGCCCTGCGACCCTTGTTTCACATTCAAAAAGGACTGCTGTATCTACAAAGCACCTCTAAAAATCGTCAATTAAATTAGCGGTCGCAGGGGGCACCCCCCGTCTCTGGTTCTCTGTAATCTCTGGATTCCAGTTAGGAGATGGTTATAGCAATCATAAATGAGATCACAACAGAAGTGATGCCTCGTTCCCGTCTGCCCTCACCCCCTGCCCCTCTCCCATCAAGGGAGAGGGGAGAAAATCCCAAACGGGACTACGCCCTGCGACCCTTGTTTCACATTCAAAAAGGACTGCTATAATAAGGGGGAATTTCTAAAAGTTGTCAATAAGCGGTCGTAGGGGGGCACCTTCTCCGTAATTTCTGGATTCTAGCCGAGAAATTCTTTTCCCGATTGCATAAATAGAGGTTCCCTTCAAAAGGGATTGCTATCGGTATGAAAAAACCCCTCGTCGGGGCGATGGTAGTCTTTCAGTTTCTGAACAGCGGCGTGAATGCGGGCGATGGCTTGTTGTTGCTTACGGGGGGTGCGTTTGCCTTTACGTTTACCCGGCCGACCCCGGGAGTCTATGCGCCAACCTGCTTGTTTCATGGTAGTTTGATGTGACTTTTACTGGGTAATTCTAGGGTAGCTGTTTTTCGGCAAGGCTGTAACGAACTACTAGAGTAATTCTAAAAGATTTGAGAACAAAAAAAGTAGGGAGAACCAAGAACCGGGGCAATGCCTGCGGCGCACTGCGTGGACTGCCCCGGCGACCCCTGTTGCCAATTCAAAAGGGATTCCTATATTGATTGATTGGAAAAACTGCCGGTTATCCATAAATTTCGTGTTAGCCTAATGGCCAATGGCTGGGGGCATGAACACATGAATCTAACCAATCAGCCTTTTTATCACGTTGGTGGAACGGCGGGGGCGTGCCTGCTCATTCATGGTTTGGGCGGGGGTGTGTACGAAGTGCGCCCCCTGGGGGAACGGCTTTACCACCAGGGCTGGACGGTGCGGGGAATGAATCTGCCCGGACATGACCAACCTCACCCCCGAATGCCGGATTCAACTTGGCCGCAATGGGTTGAATGTGTCCGTACAGAATACCAACAGCTTTGTCAGAGCCATGACTCGGTGGCGGTTGTTGGTTTTTCCAACGGGGGGGTACTCGCTCTCTATCTTGCCGCCCAAGTGCCGGTGCATCGCTTGGTGTTGTTGGCTCCGTTTTTGGGAATGCCTTGGCTTTTGCACCCATTGCTTTACAGTGTGGGTTATTTCATCCCCAGTTTGCCCCGTCTGCGTTTGCCGATTGCTGACCCGGAGATGGAACTCCAAGCCCGCCGTGTTTGTTTTTTTCAGGATTTTAATTTGGCAACCGTTCGCAGTGCGTTGGAATTACAAAAGCTGGTGAAGCCGCTTTTGCCCCAGATCACAACCCCCACCCTGGTCATCCAATCGCGGCAGGACCGGGTGGTTGATCCGCAGGCCGCCTGGCAAGGGTTTCACCAATTAGGTAGCCCGGAAAAATACTTTCGCTGGCTGACCGACTGCGACCACATTATTACTTTGGATCGGCAGAGAGAGCAGGTTTGTTCACTGGTGAGTCACTTTTTGGTGGGTGCGCCATTGCCGGAGTAATTGGTGCACCTGCTGTTGCAGGGTGCGCCACTCTGACCCACGCAGGGAACGCCCCCCAAACCGCACATCCATATAGGTTTCCACCACACGGACGGCACAATCCCGTGCCGGTAAATCGCTACTGCGTAACATCAGCAAAACTGCCATCGGGCCTGTCTCTGGAGTAATGGGGAAGTCATGGCGCAGTAATTCTTCCCGCAGTTGTAAATACAAACGGGAGATGGCTGGCATGCTGGCTGAGGGTTGTCGCCCCTGGAGATAACGTGCCACCACGTACACCAACGCCGGTGCTGCTCCGCCAGCAACCGCCCCCCAAGGCACCGCCAGAGGTTGCGCTACCCAGCCCGTGACCCCCACCAGCAGGATTAACCCCAGGCCGTCTGTAACCCGAAACCGTTGTCCCCGCCGCCGATAGCCCCACAGGCCACTTGCCCCCGTGAGCAGAAGCACGACCCCCAACCGCACGCCATGGCGCTGGAACCAAGCCTGCCAATCGGGCGTTGGTGTTGGTTGATTCCCCGGGGGAGTTAGCCAGGACTGGACACGTTTCACCCCTTCCATCTGGGTATCCAGGTCGTACTCCAGCACGTACTTATTCCAGCGGAACCGCAGGGCATCGTACAAATCCGACCACCAATTGCCAATTTGGGGCAGGGCACCGGTTGGCGTCGGCTCAAACGTCACCCAACTGTACCCCGCAAACGGCACCTCCACCCAACTGTGGGCATTGGCCGCCATCACTGCTAAAAATTGGTCATAGGGATTCCACCGCCCCCCCAGATACCCATTCACCAACCGCGCCGGGATGCCAATACTGCGCAACATCACCGTCATGGCTGTGGCAAAGTATTCACAATGTCCTCGCTGGTGGGTGAACAAAAACGCATCCAACGGGGGTTCATCCCCCGGATCAGGCAGGTCGGTCGTGTAGGTGAAATTTTGGGTTAGATAATCCTGAATCGCTTGGACTTTGTCGTAGGTGGTGGGTTGATTGCGGGTAATGTTTTGAGCCAATTCCCGAATCTTGGGGTTAAAATCGTCCGGTAGTTGTAAGTATATATCGTTCGGCCAAATTTCCTTGATCCGCTGCAAAGTCAGATTCCAATCCACCCGCCGTAAATCGTTGGCACTCGGAAAAATGGGGCGGCTCCAAGCCGTGTACTGGTAGCCCACATCCCCAACGTAGTTGTAATAGACATCCCCCGTGCGGGTCAAAAATACGGAACGTCCCCACTGGCGGATAATTCTGGCTCGGTTTTGTTGTTCCCCCAGCGTACCCACCTGTACCCGCAATCCCTGCACCGTTTCCGGCAGTTGCACCCGGTAGAGGGGATTGAGCGCAAATAAAATTAAATGGGGGGATGGTTCCAAATAAATGTCCTGGCGAATCAAGGACAAATTCTCAGGAACCCGGCGCAATTCGACCAAGCGGTCTTGAGCCGATTTCAACTGCCCATCCATCTGGGTGCGCACCCACGCCCGGCCATCGTAGCGGTCAAAACTCACTCCCCGCCAATAGAGGGGCATGATCTGGGGGGGTCGCCCTTCGGGAAATTCCACCCGCATCACCACCCGGCCATCTTGGTTCAGCGTTCCGTGCTCCCCCACCGTCACCTGCTCATTAAATCCCTGACTCAACTCCCTTTGCCCGGCTCCCCCTCGCCCAAAAAAGCCCAACCCAATCCGGGGAAACAGGAAAAACAACCCCACCGACATCACAAACGTGGCCACCGCTACCCAAAACAAGGCCATCATCACCTTGGGACCAAACACCCGAGATTGCGCCGCCGCCTTGGGATAATCCCGTACCTGTACCCGCAAATGGTAAAGGGTAAAATTCAGCACCCCCAAAATTACGTACAAAGCGAACAACAAACCAAACAAAATATCACTGGTGTAAACCGTTGTTGCCGCCAATAGCAGAAACGACAGAGCCGTAGCTTGGTTGTAGTCTTCGGGGCGTTCCCGCTGAAACAATTTGGCCAGGGTTAAATACAGCAATAAATACAAAGACGCATCCAATGGATTAGCCTGTAATCCAATGGTTCCCAGCACCAACAGCACCAAAACAGCCACAGTCAAGGGCATCCACAGGCGGGCATACTGTTCCCAACGAATCCGGGGCGGTTCCCAAAACCAACTCACCCCAGCCAGCACTAGAAATAAACCGTTTGCCAAGGGACTGGTAGCATTGGCGATGACAAGGGCGGCTACAGCGATTCCTACCAAGGCATAGGTACAGATTTTGTGGGTGGTGGTGAGGTTCCAGGTCATGGGGCGGAACAGGGAGAAAAATTATTCACACCCTAACATACGGTTTGCTGGGGCGGGTGGTTTGAGCAACAAGTTGGTTATTCAGGGTGGTTAAGGGTGCCAAAACTGAATTTTAGGGTACTTTTATAAATCATAAATTGCCAATTGCCGGGGGGCATTCCCGACCAAGAAATCTGTACTCATTTACATCAATAGAGACACCCTAAAGGGCACCTCTCAGAATTGGTGATTAAATGAAAACGCTAAAACTCCCAGACTTGCTAGACCAAATGGTTTCCAATCTATTGGGTTCCCCAGCGAGGGGAAAAATATTATGGGAACCTCTATTTATTCAATCGGACAAAGAATCCTTTAGCCAGAATCCAGAAGTTACGGAGAACCAATGTCGGGGGGTGCCCCCCTGCGACCGCTAATCACCAATTTTTAGAGGTGCCCTTATAGCATAAATTCAGTAATTATACCAATTTTATACCTTTGATTAGATTAGGATATAATAGCTTAATCAGTTTAAGGAGAGGAGAGTTTTTGAAGAAGATGGCTATGGTTGGAAAGAGGGTAGATGCTGGATTTACCTTAATAGAGCTTATTGTTGTTGGACTTTTGATTGGAGTTATTACAGCAATAGCGGCTCCGAGTTGGGTAGCCATTGTAACGCGGCAACGCTTGTATGATGCAAGAGCCAATGCTCTTACGAAAATTCGAGAAGCCCAAGCACAAGCAATTCGCACTGCTCGACCGTGGGAAGCGTGTTTTCGGGATTCTAACGGCTACGTGGAAGTCTCCGTTCAACCCTCTGGACTCACAAACAACTGTCAAAATCATAAAAACTGGCAACCTTTACTCGATGCCCACTCAGATAAAATTACTATTTCGCTACATAGTAGCGAAACATTAGGAAACGCAATAAACGGCTATAGTTTTCGGTTTAATCTTCACGGCGACCGTATTATCTATCAAGGCGATTTGATTGATGATAACGGGGAAAGCAAAGAGGTGTCAGAAGAATATATCGTCTTTGGTATTCGCAATCAAGAGAAAAGTCCGTTTTATTGCATAAGTTCTCAAGGTATAATTGGTAACTTTATAGAAGGTAAATTAAACCTCGACACAAAAAAATCTTGTCAATAAATTCAGAATTTTTCTTCAGGGATGAGCATAGTAGCAAGAGGGGGGAAAGAAATCAGTTATTTTCGGACAGGGAAGGGCGGGAAAACAGGGATCAAGATTTCCGACAGATTTCCAATTTATTGGTTTCCCCAGCGAGTGGGGAGCCATCTATAGAGTTTATTTGATATCTATAAATGCTATTATCAAAGGGTTCTATATAGGCAGGTCAAAAATGACTTACATAAGGGAACCTCTATTAATTAGTAATTAGCGGTCGCAGGGGCGCAGCCCCCGTTTTTGGTTCTCCGTAATTCGGGCATTCTGGCAAGAGAATTTTCCCTTGGCTTCAATAAATATGGCAATCCCTTGTGAATTGGCAACAAGGGTCGCGGGGGCGCAGCCCCCGTCTCTGGTTCCCCGTCATCTCTGGATTCTAAATGAGAGATTCTTTCCCCGATTGAATAAATAGAGGTGCCCTCAAGTGCTTTGACACATTCTGCACCTGAGATCACAGGTAACTTACTCATACCAGAACGACTTCAACCGTATCCTTTGGAATAGGCTCACCTCGATCCTGCAAAACTTCGATATAGAGAGCGATTGCTTCTTCAATGTTGGCTAGAGCCTCCTCACGAGTTTTTCCCTGGCTAATGCATCCTGGCAAACTGGGAACTTCGACGACAAAGTAACTATCTTCACCAGGATATAGGAGTACTTTCCGTTTGGATTCGGCCTGCAGTTTTGCCATAGTCATTGCTCATACCTGTTTGGTCATTTCATTCAAATATTAACAAGGTTCCTTTATATAATTGAAGCCAAAGGAAAACTTTATTGCCAAAACATCCAAATTACAGAGAACCAGAGGCGGGGGGTGCCCCCCTGTGACCGCACATTGACAATTTTTAGAGGTGCCCTAATGAACGTAACCCCCATTGACCAAGGCAGCCAGGAAATTTCTTACCCGCCGCAACCACCACCGATTTCTCCGCATAATTTAACCCCCTATTTGTTTTTTCGCCCAACGAATCGCCTGCGTATTGTCCACCACCGCCGCCACCCCCCCCAGCACCATAAACACCGGCGATGGTTCCCATTCATCCGTATCCGGCGCAAATATCAACCCCACCAATCCGGCTATGGCTAGAAAAATCACCATCGCTCGCCACCTGCGGGTATAAATGTAGGCACCAATCGGGATCAAAAGTCCCAAAAAAATCGTCAGCCCATACGAACATTGGGACAGATGATAAACCCGCCGCCATCCCCGCTCCTGACGCTTTTGATTTTCCTCCGCAATAATTTCTTCTCGTCTATCCATACCGCACAACCTAAACCCCTACATCCCTATCCTAAAGAGGATTAGAAGGGCTTATTTCCAAGCAAGATTACTGAGATTCGTTAGGCGCAAACTCGACATCTTCGTATAGCTGTGTCAAAGTCCCCTGAAAATTCACACTATGGAGGGCAAAATTTTCCGATTCCGGCGGGTAGGATTGTAGCACCCACAAGCCATCACCATTACGCCGAAAGCACTCCACTCGTGGGCGGCGGCTGTTGACCAACACATATTCTTCAAGACTGGTCAAGGTTTGATAATCAGCGAATTTGTCCCCCCGGTCAAAGGCTTCCGTTGCGGGGGAAAGTACCTCCACAATCAACTTAGGAAAACATTTATAAATGGCATATTCCCGGTCACGGGTGTCACAAGTGACCATAATATCTGGGTAGTAGAAACAATTACAGGTTTCAATACGCACCTTCATATCGGCAATGTACACCCGACAGCCACTCGCTCGCAGGTGAACACGAAGTAAGGCAAATAGATTCCCGGCAATGGTGACATGGGCATCATTCGCTCCCGCCATCTGATAAATTTCGCCATTGATATACTCATGTTTGACCGGACTGGCTATTTCCTTTTGGAGATACTCAGCCACAGAAATAAGTGGGGTTTGGGGATGGGCAACCATAGATGGAATTACAGTCTGGGCGATGAATTGATTGTAGAGTAGGTCTAGGGCACTTCTAAAAATTGACAATTAGCGATTGACAATTAGCGGTTGCAGGGGCGCAACCCCCGTCTTTAGTTCTTCTTTTCTTCTTTGTTCTCGAATCTTTTAGGATTGCTGTATTACCATGTCGAGCCATCCGTTGCTGTAACCCCAACGTCTGCACGAATCCGGTCAAAAGCCGGAGAACCCGCCTGCGACCGGAAACTGCCAATTTCTAGAGGTGCCCTCCATTATCATGCCAGGCTGATCCCAATGGAATGCAGATCGCCGCCGTGACTTCTGCCCACTCGGTACACCTGTTTAATTCATCAATTGTTTGCGCCCCTAGCCCTACGCAATACGGTTGCAACAAGCTCAAAGGGTCGCATTTCCCCCCCCTCTGACTGCCCAAGTTAATTTTGTCCTGCGCTGGCTCGGCCTAGCCGAAACGTGCCCCAGGCTTCAAAGGTGCCCTTTGGGGAAAAGGATTAAAATAAAAAGTACCGTTTGCTTGGGACATCATGAAATCTATTGTTTTACCGGCTCCGATTCATTACGAACTCCTCATGCAGATTCTGGAACGTTATACCCAGGCGGCTCTCGACCATTACCCTAGTCAGCGGCAACAACTCCAAGACCTCCTTGCC
>JAUQVQ010000048.1:0-8091 GCA_039794725.1 Gloeomargarita sp. HHBFW_bins_162 | reverse complement strand
TGACGGTGATGATTTTACTTCTCCAAAAGCAAGCACTATCGGCCAATCTCTGGGCGGTTATCGCCTTAACGTTAGCTTATGGGGCGATTGGGGGGTTGGATGATTGGTTGATTCTCCAGGCGCAGTCCAACCAGGGCTTGGCTCCCAAGGGAAAATTAGCCCTGCAAATCCTGGTGGCGGTGGGGTTTACGCTTTGGCTGTGGTGGCAGGGGCATATCCCGACCACGATTGCGCTACCGGGTGGTATCACGCTGAATTTGGGGCTGGGGTTTTGGGTGTTGGTGGGGTTTGTGCCGGTGGCGCAGAGCAATGCGGTGAATTTAACCGATGGGTTGGACGGGCTGGCGGCGGGCACCTGTGCGGTGGCCTTGGCGGGGTTAGGGGTGGCCTGTGCCGGGTCCCACCCGGATATCAGTGTGTTGGCGGTAGCAATGGCGGGAGCCTGTTTGGGCTTTTTGGTGCACAACCATCATCCGGCACGGGTGTTTATGGGGGATACGGGTTCTCTCGCCTTGGGGGGGGCGTTGGCGGGGATTGGCATTGTCACCCAGCAGTTGTGGCTCCTGTTGCTCCTGAGTTTGCTGTTTGTTTGGGAAACGGTCACGGTGATGGCACAGGTGTTTTACTTCAAAGCCACCAAAGGGGCGGACGGGGTGGGCAAACGCCTGTTCAAAATGACCCCTTATCACCATCATCTGGAATTGAGCGGCTGGTCGGAAACCCAGATTGTTGCCTGTTTTTGGGCAATTGAGGCGTTGCTGTGGGGCAGTTGGTTGGTGGGGTTACGCGTCCCGCAGGCTTTCTAACACACTCACATCTTCCAGGGTGGAAATATCCCCCTTGGGGGATTCCCCAGCGGCCAAGGAACGCAACAACCGCCGCATAATTTTCCCCGACCGGGTTTTCGGCAAGGCATCGGTAAATTTCAAATCGCTGGGACGAGCGAGGGCACCGATTTCTTTGACCACATGGTTCAATAACTCCTGCTTGAGGGCGTCACTGGGCTGGACGTGGCTTTCCAACGTGACAAACGCTACCACGGCTTCGCCCTTGAGTTCATCCGGTCGCCCCACCACCGCCGCTTCCGCTACTGCTGGATGGGAAACCAACGCCGATTCGATCTCCATCGTGCCCAACCGATGCCCCGCCACATTAATCACATCATCCACCCGCCCCATCACCCAAAAATAACCATCTTCATCCCGGCGGGCCCCATCCCCAGCAAAGTAAAAATACTGCCCGTTGCGGGGGGGAATTTGCTCCCAATAGGTGCGCCGGAACCGTTGGTCATCCTGGTACACCGTCCGCATCATCCCCGGCCAGGGGTGCGTGATCACCAGATAACCCCCTTGGTTGGCGGGCACCGGCTCTCCTTGACGGTCCACCACCTGCGCCTGAATCCCCGGCAGGGGTAGGGTAGCCGAACCCGGTTTGGTCGGCGTGGCTCCCGGCAACGGCGCAATCATAATTCCCCCCGTTTCCGTCTGCCACCAAGTATCCACAATCGGACACCGTTCGCCGCCAATCACCCGGTGATACCACATCCAGGCTTCCGGGTTAATCGGTTCCCCCACCGTCCCCAGCAACCGCAATGAAGATAAATCCCGAGCCTGGGGATGCTCATCCCCCATCTTGATAAACGCCCGAATCGCCGTCGGTGCCGTATAAAAAATGGATACTTTATGATTCTGAATCACATCCCAAAAACACCCCGGATTCCCGGCATGGGGCGCCCCTTCGTACATGAGCGTGGTTGCCCCATTCGACAAAGGCCCATAGACCACATAACTATGCCCCGTGATCCAGCCCACATCCGCCGTACACCAATAGACATCCTCTTCTTTCAGGTCAAATACCCATTGCGCCGTCAGGTGAGCGTATAAATTATATCCTGCGGTTGTATGAACAATACCCTTGGGTTTTCCTGTGGTTCCCGAAGTATAAAGAATAAACAGTAACTGTTCGCTATCCAACGGCTCCGCCGGGCAATCCGGGGACATCTGAGGCTGGAGTTCGTGCCACCACACATCCCGATCAGGAGTCATGGCGCAATCCCCCGCCCGACGGATCACCAGCACCCGTTCCACCGAGGGCACCTGTCCGTCCGCCAACGCCTGATCCACCTGGGGTTTCAGCGACACCACCTGACCCTTGCGCCAGCCCCCATCCGCCGTCACCACCACCTTGGCTTGCGCCGCATTCAGCCGCTCCTTCAACGCCTCGGCGCTAAACCCGCCGAACACCACCGTATGCGCCGCCCCAATCCGAGCACAGGCCAACATCGCCATCGCCGCTTCGGGGATCATGGGCAGATAAATCCCCACCCGGTCGCCCTTTTGCACCCCCAGGGATTTGAGAGCGTTCGCCATTTGACAGACATCGTGATGCAGTTGTTCATAGGTGATCCGGCGGACATCCCCCGGTTCTCCCTGCCAGATAATGGCCGGTTTGGTGCGCCGGGGGGTACTCAGATGCCGGTCTAAACAGTTGTAACTGAGATTGGTTTGCCCCCCCACAAACCAGCGGGCATGGGGCGGTTGCCAGTCCAAAACCTGCTCCCAAGACCGAAACCAATGCAATTCCCGCTCGGCCCAATGCGCCCAAAATCCCTGAGGGTCGGCGTGAAACTGCTGGCACAACTGCTGATATTCTTCTAAAGAGGCAATGCGGGCTTGGGCACGAAATGCCTCCGGGGGTGGAAATTGCCGTTGTTCATGTAACACAGATTCCATCAAAATATCGCTCATAGTTCTGACTTCCACCCACAGCGAGACTATTGTACCGCATGGCGGCCATTCTCCCGTTAGTACAACCGATTCAAGGATGAATTGCCGTTGGGTAAAAAGGTGCATTTGCGGCGATCCCTTCCCCTAGCTCTCTGATCCCTGACCTGTTATGATAAAAACACCTTATAAACACCCGTTAGGATTGTTCACCGTGAAACTCATTTCAGAAGCTGATTTTGACCGCCAGGTTTTACAAGCATCGGTTCCCGTGGTCGTGCATTTTTCCGCCCCTTGGTGTGGCCTGTGCCGCTTGATTGAACCGCTCCTCGCTCGGCTTCAGGAGCAATACCCCACCCAAGTGCAGGTGATTGGGGTGAATGCCGATGAAAGTTTATCCCTATCCAGCCGCTATCGGTTGCGGATGTTGCCGACGTTGCTGGTTGTCCAGAACGGGCGGGTGGAATACCGGTTGGAGTCCTTCCAGAGCCGGGAACAGTTATCCCACCAACTCCATCAGGCGGTACAAGCGGTTCTGACTGCGCCCCCGGTGGCTTCCTCGGTTGGTTAGGGAGATAGCCTAACTTTTTTTGCGGCGGGTCGTTGTCTTTTTCCGGGGGGCTTGACTGCGGGCAGCCAGCAGTTCCACGGCTTGTTCAAGGGTGATGGTGTCCGGGGTTGTGCCTTCGGGCAACCCGGCGTTCACCTTGCCGTGTTTGACGTAGTAGCCGTAGGGGCCTTGATAGACATTCACCGGCTCTTGATCCGCCGGATGGGGTCCTAATTCCCGTAGCGGGGTGCTACTGCTCCGCCCCCGCCCGCCCTTGGGCTGCGCCAACAGTTCCAATGCCCGCTCGAGGGTAACGGTTAAGACATCGTCTTCCGGTTTCAGGGAGCGAAAATCTTGGCCGTCTTTGCCCCGGTCATGTACCACATACGGACCAAACCGTCCCAAACCGGCTTTTACCGTGCCGCCGTCGGGATGGGTTCCCAGGGTGCGCGGCAGGGACAATAGCCCCACTGCCATGTCCAAGGTCACCTGTTCGGGGGTGATGCCCTTGGGCAGGGAGGCGCGCTTGGGTTTTTTATTCGTTTCCGTGGTTTCTCCCAACTGCACGTAGGGGCCATAACTGCCGTTGAGGACAAAAATCGGTTCGCCGGTTTCCGGGTGGATGCCCAGTTTGGTCGGCCCTTCGGTTTTTTGGCGCAGGAGTTCTTCGAGCACCTGGGGGGTCAGTTGCGCCGGAGTGAGGTCTTTGGGCAGGGAAACCGTCACCACCTCGCCGTTTTGGGGGATTTCCACGTAGGGGCCATAGCGGGTGCTGATGTGGACTTTCGCTTCCCCCAATCCGTCCAACTCCAGGGTGCGAGCATCGTTCGGGTTGATGTTGGCCGCTTGGGTTTTCACTTGGTTTGCCAAACCCTGTTCCCCCAGGTAAAATTCCTGCAAATAAGGCAACCACTGCACTTCCCCCTCGGCAATGTCATCCAGGGTTTGTTCCATTTTGGCGGTGAAACCCGTATCCACCAGATGGGGAAAATTCTGCTCCAACAAGGCGGTGACGGCAAAGGCGGTAAAGGTAGGCACCAGCGCATTGCCTTCCACTTGGGCGTAACCCCGGTCTTGAATCGTGCCGATGATGCTGGCGTAGGTGCTAGGGCGGCCAATCCCTTCGCTTTCTAAAGTTTTCACCAGGGAGGCTTCCGTGTAGCGGTCGGGGGGCTGGGTTTCGTGGCGCAGGGGTTCCACCTGGGTGCATTGCACTGTATCGCCGATGGCCAAAGGCGGCAGGGTAATTTCCTGGTCGTCCAAGGCGGCTTGCGGGTCATCGGAACCCTCCACATAAGCCCGGAAAAATCCTGGGAAATCAATGCGTTTGCCGGTGGTGCGAAATTCTGCCGACCCCGCTTGAATCGTGACCGTCAGATGGGTCAAACGGGCTTCCGCCATCTGGGTCGCCACTGTGCGCTTCCAAATCAGGTCGTACAAGGCCAATTCCCGCCCGGTTAACCCGGTTTCCTGGGGGGTGCGAAAGGTACTGCCCGCCGGACGGATGGCTTCGTGGGCTTCCTGGGCACCTTTGCTTTGGGTGGCGTACTGACGGGGTTTGGGACTCAGGTAGTTCTCGCCATACATCTGCTGGACACAGGCACGGGCAGCGGTAATCGCTTGTTGGGACAAATGCACCGAGTCCGTTCGCATGTAGGTGATGTAGCCCTGTTCATACAAATTCTGGGCAATCCGCATGGTGTCCCGGGTGGACAGCCGCAGTTTCCGGTTGGCTTCCTGTTGCAGGGTAGAGGTGGTGAAAGGGGGAGCCGGTTTGCGCTGGACTTGCCGCGCTTCCACGTTTTGCACCCGCCAGGTTTCGCTAGGCAACTGCTGACAGAGGCTTTCCGCCTGCGCCTGATCCAGCACCCGTACCCGCCGCCGGGGAAGTACCTGCCCGGTTTGGGGGTCAAAATCCTGCCCGGTGGCCAGTTTGGTGCCATCCAAGGCCACCAAGCGGGACTCAAAAGGGGTCTGGTGGGCGACCAACTGGGCTTTCACATCCCAATACTCCGCCGCCCGAAATGCCCGCCGTTGCCGCTCCCGTTCCACCAGTAACCGCACCGCCACCGATTGCACCCGCCCCGCCGATAACCCCGGCCCCACCTTTTGCCACAGCAGGGGCGAGAGGGTGTAGCCCACCAAGCGGTCCAAAATCCGGCGGGTTTCCTGCGCCCGCACCAAACCCTCATCCACCTGCCGGCAGTGTTGCAGTGCCTCTTGGATCGCCTCGCGGGTAATTTCGTGAAACACCATGCGTTTCACCGGCACCCGGGGTTGGAGCACTTGGGTCAAATGCCAGCTAATGCTCTCCCCCTCCCGGTCTTCGTCCGTAGCCAGAATTAATTCTTTCGCTTCCTTGAGGGCGGATTTGAGGGTGTTGACCACCTTTTTTTTCTCCCCCGGCACGATGTAGAGGGGTTCAAAATTTTGGTGCACATTTACCCCCAGGGTCGCCCAGTCTTGACCCTTCAACTCCGGGGGAATGTCACTCGCCGACTGGGGCAAATCCCGCACGTGTCCCATCGAGGCTTCCACCCGGTAATTGTCCGGCAGATATTGGCGAATCGTCCGGGCTTTGGTGGGGGATTCCACAATCACCAGCGTGGGTTGGCCGTTAACCGGCGGTGCAGAGGCGGGACGAGAACGGGGCATAGGTCAATTACACAACGAACGTCAAGAATACACCAGCTTTCTACCCATTATGGGGTGGGCTTTCTTTTTCGGGATAACAAAGTTCCGGGTCAGACGGCAAGGGTTCTCCGGGCGCAGGAACGGTAGCCACGTTCTGCCAGTGGGTTTTGCGACCGAAATAGGTGCCCAATCTGGCTCCGTACATCTGCCCCTGCGCCCCGGCGACCAACCGCCCCAGCGTACCGCCAATAAACTCACTTGTGGTTTCTCCCACGTGGTCAATCGCCCACAACGTATCTTCCTGCGCCTGCCCCTTTTTGATTTGTTCGTAGGCATTGGTGCCCAACTGACCGCCTACCGCATCGCCGACAAAATTTCCCACCACGGCTCCCAACGGGCCAAAGGTCACCCCCCCGACCACCGTGCCCAAAGCTCCCCCCACACTACTGCCCAGGTAATCCAAAGCCAGGCGTTGCATCCGTTCATCCACAGCATCGAGCGGCTGTCCCCCGGCGACCGTTTCCCCAAAATGCGCCCCCACAACTCGCCCGGTAAAGCCCCCTACCTGCGAGCCAAGCACCGCACCCACCGGCCCCAGAGTCACCCCCCCAACCACGCCACCGACCGCCGAACCCACCACATGACCGCCCATCAGACCCACCATACCACCGCCGATGGTTTGTAACGTTTGCGGTTCAGGAATGACGGCTTGCAGGCGAACCGTCACCTCGTGGGCAATCGCCGAGCGGCTTTGGTCGAGTTGGGTCAACAGCCTTTGGGCTTCCGCCATTTGTACCTGAGCGGTTTGGTGCGCCTGTTGCACCCATTGGTTCACCAAAACCTGATTAGTCGTAACGGCTTGCTGAACCTCCGGCGGTACCACCTGTTCGAGGGTTTCCTGGACGCCAGACTCAATCGTTTTTTGTACCTGCGTGGCCGTCTCCTGAACAGCGGTCATAGCCTCTGTAATCCGGCTTTTGGTTTGCTCCGCCAGCTTCTGCAAATCTTCCAGGGTTTGTTCCAACCAGGGCAATCCGGGTTTAGGGAACATCATCAGCATCACAGGAAAAGGCACAGTCAGTTAACTTCACCCTCTATTGTAGGGGTAGAATTCTCAAAACTGTGCCCATGTTGCGTCACTTAACGCCCGCCGATTTAGATGCCGTTATCCTATTAGACCGCATAGCATTGGGGGGATGGTGGTCAGCGGGGCAATATCAGGAAGAATTACAGAAAGTAAATACTTTATTTATCGGTTTAGAACAGGAAAAAAAGTTAATAGCGATGGGAGCGGCATGGTTAATTTTAGATGAAGCCCATATCGTTATTTTAGCCGTGCATCCCGAATACCAAGGCAAGGGATTGGGGCGACAAACCTTAACTTATTTACTCCAAGAACTACCCCCCACCATTCACCATGCCACCTTAGAAGTCCGCTCGCAAAATGAAGTAGCGTTAAATTTATATCAATCTTTGGGATTTAGGATTCTCGGTCGGCGTCCCCATTATTACCAAAACCCCGATGATGATGCCCTAATTCTCTGGCGAAAATGGGTAACTTCTGAAGCTAAAATGCCCGATAGGTCAAACTAAAATACAGACCATAATCCTGCATATCCCTACCCCTATCAGTGTTATAAATAATCGGCACACCCGCATCAAAGCGTAGGTCTAACCCCCGCACGGGTGTCCAAATGAACCCCATGCCCGCCCCTGCCAACGTATTCGGTGTGACCACCGTATTCGGATTAGCTTTATTGTTCCAAACTCGACCAAATTCGATAAAGGGAATTAGATAAAAAAAGGGTTGTCCGTTCTTATCCCGAACTGCAGGAATCCGAAATTCTGTAGAAATACGCATCCCGTTATCCCCAGAGCGGGAATTTTGCCGATACCCCCGCACCGACTGCGCCCCACCGATTACAAATTGCTGTTGCGCCAGTAAAGGATTTGCAGACAATTGCACATCGCCCCGCAAAATAAATAGAAAATCATTGCCTAGGTTTTGGATGCGTTGTCCTTGTCCCTGAAAACTGAAAAATCGCCCATCAGGAAAAATTTTGCCAGGGAAGGGGCCATCGGGATTTTCTGTTGCTCCAAAAATAGGTAAACCGAGATTAAATTGCCCCAAGGCTATCCAGGCTCCGGTACTGTCCCGGTAGGTATAATCAGTGCCAAATTTCA
>JAUQVQ010000047.1:0-8096 GCA_039794725.1 Gloeomargarita sp. HHBFW_bins_162 | reverse complement strand
TCAGAGGCCGCCCCAAAATCGGGCCCATTTTCTTGGAATAAAAGATCGACCAATTCATGGGCATAAACCAGGTTAGGATCGGGATGACCGCCGCCAAAATCCTCCAACGGAACACCCCGAATGACGGTTCCGGCGGGTGCGCCCAACATCTGCTCGAAAATCCGGTGGGCATACGGCCCGGTGACGGCATTCATTGCATCAAAACAGAGCCGAAATGTGCCGTTGGTTAGTAATGTTTTTAAGCGATCAAAATCGAATAGTTTTTGCATCAACTGGGCATAATCATCAACGGGATCAACGATTTCCACCTGCATCGTCCCCAACTGAGTTGTGCCTAAATGATCCAGATCAATATCTCCCGCTTCTAAAATTTGATACGACTGAATCACCTGGGTATGTTCATAAATGGCACTCGTCACTTTTTCAGGAGCCGGGCCACCATTACTGGTATTAAATTTCACCCCAAAATCCGCATCGGGTCCTCCCGGATTGTGGCTGGCGGAGAGAATAATTCCCCCTATCGCCTGATACTTGCGAATCAAACAGGACGCCGCCGGTGTGGACAAAATGCCCCCCTGTCCTACCAATACTTTACCAAAACCATTAGCGGCGGCCATTTTCAGAATCGTTTGAATCGCCGGGCGGTTGTAAAAACGACCATCACCTCCCAACACCAGCAACGCCCCCTGCCGCTCCGGGAGAGTATTAAAAATAGACTGGATAAAGTTCTCTAAATAATTTCTCTGCTGAAAGGTTTGCGTGGGTTTGCGTAAGCCGGATGTCCCCGGTTTTTGACCGGCAAAGGGTTGCGTTACCACAGTATGGATGTTCATGGGTTAACCTCAGGATTTGGGAGTGTAACGAATTTCGTGGGGGCAGGGGCGACCGGCGGCAAAATCACTGATATTACCAATCGTCGTGGTGGCAATATCGGTCAGGGCTTCGTGGGTGAAAAAGGCCTGGTGGCCGGTGACAATCACATTGGGAAAGGTCAGGAGTCGTTGAAACACATCATCTTGGATAATTTTCATGGACAAGTCCTGAAAAAACAAGTCCTCTTCTTCCTCATAAACATCTAAACCCAAGGCACCAATTTTTTGGGATTTTAATCCCTCAATCATCGCTTCGGTGTCAATCAAGGCTCCCCGACTGACATTGATTAAAATAACACCGTTTTTCATTTTTGCCAGAGCTTCTCGATTGATTAAATGATAGGTTTCCGGGAGCAACGGGCAGTGCAGAGAAATAATATCCGCTTGGGCATAAAGGTCATCGAGAGTCACGTATTCAGCATTCTTAAACTTGGGAAAATTCGGATTCGGATAGGCATCATACCCCAAAATGCGACAGCCAAACCCGGTGAGAATTTCCGCAAACACCATGCCAATTTTGCCCGTGCCCACAATCCCCACCGTGCGGGCGTGCAGGTCAAAACCGAGCAACCCCTCGATGGAAAAATTCCCCTCCCGCACCCGGTTAAACGCCCGATGGTACTTACGACTGAGCGTGAGAATTAACCCGACTGCGTGTTCCGCCACCGAGTAGGGCGAATACACCGTGACCCGCACCACCGTTAACCCCAATTCCGCCGCCGCCTGCAAATCTACGTTATTAAACCCGGTACACCGCAGGGCAACTAATTTCACCCCGCACCGATGCAAAATTTCTAACGTCGCCCGGTCCAACACATCATTGACAAACACACACACCGCCACCGCATCCCCGGCTAATTGCGCCGTACTGGCATCCAATTTGGCATCGTAATAAATCAACTCATGCCCGGCAGTTTCATTGGCGGCATCGAGAAACTTTTTATCGTAGGACTTACTACTAAAGACGGCAACTTTCATGGTTGATATTCTCCCCCACAAAAAAATAGGGAACCGGGAGCGTTTTTTCCCCCAGTTCCCCGGTTTAACTTAATACGGCCAGCGCCAGTTCACCACTTCGGGCATATCCACCCCGTGTTCGTAGGCGTAGTTGCGGCAATCAATCTGCATATTCAGGAATTTCTCCTTGGCATGGGCACCCGCCACTTTCAATTTGGGCACCCGATTGATCACATCCATCGCCAACGTGAACCGGTCAATGTTATTGGCAATCGCCAACTCCATCGGGGTATTAATGTTCCCCTCTTCTTTGTAGCCCCGCACGTGCATATTGTTGTGATTGTGACGGCGGTAGGCTAAGCGGTGAATCAACCAGGGATAGCCGTGGAAATTGAAAATAATCGGCTTATCCAACGTGAACAAACTGTCAAAATCGTGGTCGCTCATCCCGTGCGGGTGCTCCGTATCCGGTTGCAGACGGAATAAATCCACCACGTTGATAAACCGGATTTTCAAATCGGGAAATTCCCGCCGCAACAAATCCGTCGCCGCCAAGGCTTCCTGGGTAGGAATGTCGCCACAGCCCACCATCACCACATCCGGTTCACTGCCCTGGTCGTTGCTCGCCCAATCCCAAATGCCCAAGCCCTTCGTACAGTGGCGGATGGCATCCTCCATGCTCATGTACTGCAAGTGCATTTGCTTGTCCGACACGATCACATTCACATAATCCTTACTGCGCAGGCAGTGATCGGCACAGGACAACAGCGAATTCACATCCGGGGGCAGATAAATCCGGGTGACACGGGAACTCTTGTTCACCACCACATCCAAAAAACCTGGGTCTTGGTGGGTAAACCCGTTGTGATCCTGCCGCCAAACGGTAGAAGTAATTAACAAATTCAGGGAAGAAATGGACTGCCGCCACTCAATGTCATGGCAAATATCCAACCATTTGGCGTGTTGATTGAACATGGAATCAATCACATGCACAAACGCCTCGTAGGTGGAGAAAAACCCATGCCGCCCCGTGAGCAAATACCCTTCCAACCAGCCCTCTAGGGTGTGTTCGCTCAGGTATTCCATCACCCGACCATCAGTGGCCAATTCACCCCCATCTGCATCTTCCGGGAAGTATTCGGCAATCCAGAATTTTTTACTCACCTCGTAGACGGCATCCAATTTATTCGAGGTATTTTCATCCGGACCAAACACCCGGAAATTATGCATATTCAACGCCATGACATCCCGCAAAAATACCCCCAACGGCTTGGTATTCATCGCCTCGATGGTGCCCGGTTTGTCCACCTTGATGGCGTATTTGGGGTCACGGAAATCCGGCATCCGCAAATCCCGCCGCAAATGCCCCCCGTTGGCGTAGGGCGTGGAACCCAGACGTTTCATCCCCGTTGGAGCCGCCGCCATTACTTCCGGTTTGGGTGCGCCCTTTTCGTCGAACAATTCCTCCGGTTTGTAACTGCGCATCCACTCTTCCAAAATGCGGAGATGTTCGGGGTTATTTTTCATATTCCCCATCGGCACTTGGTGCGACCGCCAAAAACCCTCCACTTTTTTGCCGTCAATGTAGGCAGGACAAGTCCACCCCTTGGGCGTACGCAGAACGATCATCGGCCAGCGGGGACGAGTCACCTTGCCGGTGGAGCGGGCTTCCGCTTGAATCCGATGAATCTCCGTCACACAGTGATCCAGCGTGGCCGCCATCGCCTGGTGCATGGTTTCCGGGTCGGAACCCTCCACAAAGTAGGGCGTGTACCCATACCCCCGGAACAGGGCTTCCAGTTCCTCATGGCTGATCCGAGCCAACACGGTGGGGTTGTTAATCTTGTAGCCGTTCAGGTGCAAAATCGGCAGCACCGCCCCGTCCCGGATCGGATTGATAAATTTATTGGAATGCCAGGAGGTCGCCAACGGCCCGGTCTCCGCTTCCCCGTCCCCGGCGAGCGCCACTACGATCAAATTCGGGTTATCGAACGCCGCCCCGTAGGCATGGGAGATGGAGTAACCCAACTCGCCCCCCTCATGGATAGAACCGGGGGTTTCCGGGGTGCAGTGACTACCAATGCCGCCGGGAAAGGAAAACTGCTTGAAAAACCGCTTCATCCCCCGCTCATCCAAACTGCAATTGGGATAAAACTCGCTGTAACTGCCTTCTAAATAACAGGGGCCGAGAAATCCCGGTGCGCCGTGCCCCGGCCCCACCAAGTAGAGCATATCCTGGTCAAATTTTTTGATGATCCGGTTGATGTGGGTATAGACAAAAGCAATCCCCGGACTCGCTCCCCAGTGGCCTAACAAACGGTTTTTGATATGGTCGTTGTGCAGAGGTTGCCGCAGGAGGGGATTATCTTGTAAATAAATCATACCGACAGCCAGATAATTGGCTGCCCGCCAGTACGCATCCATCTGATACAGTTCTTCCGGCGAAAGGGGTGTTCCCGAAATCGTGGAACGGGCAGGCCCAAAGGCACTCAATTCACCAACAACATCGGGTTTGCTCGGAGTCGCCACCATAACCAATTCCTCAAAATGTGTTTGCCTAACCACTTCGCTGGGTACTTATGCTTAGCAACCAGCCACTCCTGCTAACACTCTAGCCCCGCTTTTTGAGAATCCCAAGGTAATTTATACGGGTTTAAGGTTTGGTGCGCCAACGATTCACATTCTGCAAACTAAATCGCATTTTTTACGGCTTTACCGATATAAATCACGCTGGTGTCGTCATTAATTTGTACTTTTAGAGTCTGGCGCATCGCCTCACTTTGTAGCCCAGAATACAGCAGTGAACATAATGTTTTTAGATTCCCGCCATCGGTGAGGTCAAAGCCCCGGCAGAGAATGTCGCCAAACCCGGCCTGTTCTAAAAAATGAGTTAATTCGGCTGGGGTAATAAATTTTTCCCAGTCGTGAATCCCCTGGGGAATTTGCCGCAAAATATCTTCCATCAACCAAATCATCAAGACTTTGGATTGCCAGGTGCGGTTAATCGTATCAAAGAGAAACAGCCCGCCCGGTTGGAGCACCCGCCCGCATTCCTTGACCACCTGCGCCACATCGGCCACGTGTTCTAGGACATCCACGCACACCACCACCTGAAACGCCGCATCGGGGTAGGGCAGGGCTTCCCCCGTGCCTTCCCGGTACTCAATGGTCAACCCCTGGGACTGGGCGTGCGCCCGGGCAACGGCAATCGAAGCCGGGGAACGGTCAACGCCCGCCACGATTGCCCCCCGCCGTGCCAGAAATTCACAGGTCAACCCGCCGCCACACCCCACATCCAGCACCCGTACCCGCCGCCAATCTGCGACATACTGGTCAAAAAATTCGAACCGTCCGGGGTTAAGGTGGTTCAACAGGTGCAATGTCCCGCCCGGTTGCCACCATTGGTCGGCGTGACGGTCGTAGTAGGCTAAATCATTGCGAAGCATTGGGGGATAATGGAAAGGCCGTCTTTATTATGTCAGGATGGTCACGGCAGGTGTGGGTGGGTTGAGTGCCCTGGCGCTGGTGGTTTGGCTGGTGCTGTGGCTGGGACGAGGGGGCTTTTGGCGAGCCGATCAGGTGTTGCCCGAATTTTCGCAACCCCTCACCGCTTGGCCGGGAGTAGCGGTCGTGATCCCCGCTCGCAATGAAGCGACGAGCCTCCCCCAGAGTTTACCATCTTTATTACAACAGCAATACAATGGTGATTGCCACATCTGGCTGATTGACGACCAAAGCACGGATGGAACCGGGGCACTCGCCGTCCAAATTGCTCAGGAGTTGGGCTGTTGTGAAAAATTAACCGTACTATCAGGCAACCCGTTACCCCCCGGTTGGTCGGGCAAATTGTGGGCGTTACAGCAAGGCTGGCAGGCCGTACAGGGGGAAAATCACCAGAATAAATTTAAGTATATTTTACTAACGGATGCCGACATTGCTCACGCTTCGGATAGTGTGGCCAAGCTCGTCACGCAGGCGGAAACCCAACATTTGGGCTTGGTGTCCTTGATGGTGTTATTACGGTGTGAATCGTTTTGGGATCGGTTACTGATTCCGGCGTTTGTGTTTTTTTTCCAGAAACTCTACCCCTTCCCTTGGGTGAATGACCCGAATAAACCGACGGCGGCAGCGGCGGGGGGCTGTATTTTATTGCAATATAATATACTGCAAAAATTAGGGGGATTTGCCTGTCTGCGGGGGGCGTTGATTGACGATTGTACTCTGGCGCAAAAGGTTAAAGGGTTAAACGTTCCGATTTGGCTGGGCTTAACCGCTGAAACCCGCAGTGTCCGCCCGTATGGGACGTTAGCCAGCACTTGGGGGATGGTGGCTCGCACGGCGTTTACCCAACTGCGTTATTCCCCCGGCTTGCTCCTGGGAACGGTGCTGGGTATGGGGTTAATTTACCTACTGCCCCCCGGCGGATTGTTGTGGGGGCTATGGAGGGGTACGCCAGGATTGGTGCTGGTCACAGGGTTGACGTGGGGACTGATGGCGGGCTTGTATCGCCGGACATTACGTTGGTACAATTTACCGACGGTGTGGGGATTAACCTTGCCCCTAGCTGCGGGATTGTACACACTGATGACGATAGATTCGGCCTGGCGACACTGGCGAGGGCAAGGAGGAGCCTGGAAAGGCCGAGTTTACCCCAAAGGCAGTTGAGGTTCCTGGGGATGGGGCACTTGCCCGTTAGGGCTGGGAGCACCCACGAGGTCTGGAGTTTCCACGGTTAAGGCCTGGGGGCGACATTGGCGGATCGCCCAGGTAATGCCTTCGGCCTGTTCGGCCACCAGGTCTTCCAGGTAACCGGGTTGCGCCGCCACCGCTTCCTCCCGGGTCGCAAAAGGCCCGAAGTAGTACAGGCAGGGGGGACGAGTGGTACGTATCTCCACCCACCAGGCCAGCCCCACCCGCTCTAGGAGGGAAGTAAACAGTTCTCGGAATGAATCTTTGAATTTCATAGGAAGATACCAACAATTTATGCCACTGCCTTCGAGTCGCCCAACCCCTCACCTATCTGTTTTTACTTAAGATTTTACCTAAAGTGATACTAAATTTCTGCAATTTTTCTTAAACTTTTGCAAAAAAGTCCAACCTCGCAGGCTATCCCGGAGCCCTATATCAGTCTGATAGTTTAGTCTCCGGGGTGACTAAGCGGGTCGGTCGGTGTTGGCGGCGGACTTCGTAGAGTGCCATCGCACAGGCAATGGCGGCGTTGAGGCTGGGGGTTTTACCACTCAAGGGGATGCACAGGGATACGTCGCAGTGGCGGCGCAGGTTCAGGGTCAGTCCGGTGCCTTCGGAACCCACCACCAAAGCAACCGAGCCGGAAAATTCCACTTGATCCAGGCGGGTGGTGGCTTCGGGAAGCAGGGCATAGCTCCAAAATCCGGCGGTTTTCAGTTCTTCCAGGGTGCGGGTGAGATTGACCACCCGGACGACGGGGAGATGGCTCAAGGCACCGGCGGCGACTTTGGCTACCGTGCTGGTCACGCCTACACACCGCCGTTGGGGAATAATCACCCCTTGCCCACCCATCGCTTCGGTTGTGCGAATGATGGCGCCTAGATTTTGCGGGTCCATGATACCCTCGGCGACCACCACCAGGGGATGGGGATGGGGACGGATGTGTTCCAGAAATTGCCCTAAATCCCAGTAATCATAAGGGCTAACCTGGGCAACGACGCCCTGATGTCTGGCTCCCTGGGTTAGCTGATCCAAGCGGGTGGCATCAACCTGGTCAATCACGGTTCCGTGCGCCTGGGCTTGGGTGAGAAGCGGCTGAAAACGGTGGTCATAACGCAGGGTGGGAATAATCCAGACCCGGTTGAGAGGTTGTTTTTGTTCTAATGCTGTTAGGACAGTGTGCCGCCCATAGATGTAATCAGGGGGGTCAGGGGGAGCCGGGGATGCAGGGGTAACTGGGGAAGCCGACTTGAGAACGGGGCGGCTCGGACGCACCTTCTTTTTGGCGAGAATCGGGCGTTTGCGGGGGGGGGAAGGCATAGGAAAACAACCACAGGATTTATAGTTTATAGGAAAACAACCACAGGATTTATAGGGCACCTCTATTGAAGCAAGGGGAAAATTCTCTTGCCAGAACGCCCGAATCACCGAGAATCAGGGGCGGGGGTACCCCCTGCGACCCCTACTTCGGAATTTTGTTCCATTTTTAGTTAGGATTGCTATATATTTGCTATCTGCTGATAATGTGCTCCTCTGTAACGAGAGGAATCCCTTTTGAATTTAGGGAACCTCTATTAA
>JAUQVQ010000046.1:0-8136 GCA_039794725.1 Gloeomargarita sp. HHBFW_bins_162 | reverse complement strand
GGGGGGCACCCCCCGGGTCTGGTTTTGCATAATCTCTGCATTCTCACTAAGAAATTCTCTACCCGTGTGAATAAATATAGCAGTCCTTTTTGAATGTGAAACAAGGGCCGCAGGGCGCAGCCCCGTTTGGGTTTTCTCCCCTCTCCCGTTCTGGGAGAGGGGCAGGGGGTGAGGGCAGATGTGAACGAGGCATCACTTCTGTTGTGATCTCATTTATGATTGCTATAGAGGTGCCCTCGAGTTCCAGCGACGCATGGGCATCCTTTGTAGGGGCTAATAAAGGATACAGAACCTAGTCGAACCGTGATTATTGCCACTGCCATCGCCTTTGCACCTTTGATTAAAGAGATTGCCCCAGCGATTGCCGCCGTCATAAGAGGGAACCTCTATTAATTCATGATGAGCGGTCGCAGGGGCGCAGCCCCCGTCTCTGGTTCTCCGTTATCTGGGCATTCTGGCAATAGAACTTTTCCTTTGCTTCAATAAATAGAGGTGTCCAAGAGTTAACCAGTTGTCGCCCAGATATTCTGGAAAACCCAAGGCGGGACTACGCCCTGCGACCCAGGTTATGTCAACCTTTGCCTGTGTAGGTAAGGTTCCCATTTTCGTTCTGAGAAGAATTGTTAACGGTCATACTAACAACCGCATTACTCCTGACTAAAGCGCACCAGAGCCTGCAATTTATCCCAGGCCGCCCCACTGCGGAGAATTTCCTGCGCCAGCGCAATCCCCGCCCCAATCGTATCTACCCGCTCCGCCGTCCAAAGAGCTAAAGCCGTATTCAACGCCACCGCATCCTGGTGGGCATGGGTTCCCCGCCCCTGGAGAACGTTTTGTAAAATCTGGGCATTGTCCTGCACATCTCCCCCGGCCAACGCCCTGAGCGGCGCGGGTGTCAGTCCCCATTCTTGAGGGTTTAACGTGTTGGTGACTAAGCAATGCCCGGCGTTAATTTCCACATAATCCGTGTAATCGCCCAACCCCGCCTCGTCCAACCCTTCCCGACCGTGCAGAACTACCGCCCGTTTGCGTCCAAGAATTTGTAATGCTTCTGCCATCACAGGGACTAATTCTGGCCGATATACCCCCAACACCTGGTACTGGGGGTGCAAGGGATTCACCAACGGGCCAATCAGGTTAAACACCGTGCGAATTTTCAAGGTTTGCCGCAGACCCACCACCGCCTTCATCGCCGGATGCCACCCCGGCGCAAACAAAAACGTAATTCCCACTGCGTTCAGAGCCGCCACCGCCTGCTCTACCCCCGGATGCAAGCGCAACCCCAGGGCTTCCAACACATCCGCCGACCCCACCCGACTCGATGCTGAGCGATTCCCATGTTTCGCCACCGGCACCCCCGCCGCCGCCGCCACAAACGCCACTGCGGTCGAAATGTTGAACGTCCCCGCCCCATCCCCACCCGTACCACAGGTATCCAAACAAGGGGGCAAATTCTGCCAATCGGGAACCACCGCCTGGGACTGCACCACCTGCGCCATCGCCGCCAATTCCGGTGCGGTAACGCCCTTGGCTTGCAGAGCCACCAAAATCCCCCCCGCCAACGCTGGCGGTAATTCCTCGTTTAACCAGCCCCGCATCAAGGTTTCCGCCTGGTCAGGCGTAAGCGGTTCCCGGTTGAGTAATTGCTGGAGCAGAGCCGTTCCCGTCATGACTAAGCGTAAATCGGGTTATCGTCGTGGGGCACATCCTGCCACCGCCCCGGCCCCACCGCTTGCAGTGCGTGTTTGAGGTCAATATCCCCCGTGTACAATGCCTTGCCGATGATCACCCCCGCCAGCCCCAACGGTTCCAACGCCAGCAGAGACAGCAAATCCGTCATCGAGCCAACCCCCCCAGAGGCCAGCACCGGCACCGACACCTGACACAGCAAATTCCGCAACCCGTCCATATCCGGCCCCGTCAGCATCCCATCCCGTTCAATATCCGTATAAATCAACCCCGCCACGCCCCAACGCACCCAATCCGCCACCAGCGCATCCGTTGCAATCTCGGTGGTTTCCTGCCACCCCGCCACCGCCACCTGCCCCGCCCTGGCATCCACACTCACCCAAATTTTGCCGGGAAATTCAGCACACCACTGCCGCAGTAAATCCGGTTGTCTCACCGCCACCGTTCCCACAATCACCCGGTCGGCTCCGATGCTTAATAATTCCACAATCGTTTCCCGATGGCGAATCCCGCCCCCTACCTGCACCGGAATCTCCAGAGTTTGAATAACCGCCCGAATCACGTCCAAATGGGCTGGCACCCCCGTTTTCGCCCCATCCAAATCCACCACATGCAACCGGGTTGCCCCGTGATTCACCCACGCTTGCGCCATCTGTAGCGGGTCACTGCTAAAAATTTCTGAGCGGGCATAATCCCCTTGGGTTAGGCGCACGCACTGCCCTTGCAGTAAATCAATCGCCGGAATTACATCCATAATGAATTCAGTTTAATACTTCTGGGGGAATTGTAACCCAACTTTTGTAACCTCTGCCAAAGATATAGCAATAATGATGTAGTGGGAACCTCTATTTAGGACACCTCTATTTATCGAGGCAAAGGAGAATTTCTATTGCCAGAACACCCAAATTACGGAGAACCAGAGACGGGGGCTGCGCCCCTGCGACCGCTCATCACCAATTTTTAGAGGTGCCCTTTATTCAATCGGACAAAGAATCCCTTAGTGAGAAGGCAGAGATTACAGAGAACTGCCCCCCGGCGACCGCTAATTCACAATATTACGGAGAACCAGAGACGGGGGCTGCGCCCCTGCGACCGCTCATTGGCAATTTTTAGAGGTACCCTTTATAGATACAAATAGGCTCTATAGAGGTGTCCTTCAGTGAATAGAGCAATCTTTTTCAAGCTGACAAGAGCACAGGCATACCGACCCCGTGTTTGTTTTTTTAACGTATTTGTTGGTTAAGCAAACGGGCAGAGAGTTTCTGATTAGAAATGCAACGATTATGGAGAACTAGACCCTCGGCGACCCCTCATTGACAATTGGGAACCTCTATTTATTCAATCGGGCAAAGAATCCCTTAGTTAGAATCCAGAAATTACGGAGAACCAGAGGCGGGGGCTGCGCCCCTGCGACCGCTCGTTGGCAATTTTTAGAGGTACCCAATTTTGAGAGGTGCCCTGTTAATAAGGCGTTACGACAGTTGGGGTGGGTGTTGTTCCAAAAACTGACGGATTATTTGCAGGGCTTCTTTGACGGTTGAGTAGTACTCCAAATCACCGGCGGTATCTAAATGACCTTCGTACAGGGTTTGCCGATGCAAGCAGTCCAAGATGGCACTAATTTCCTTGAGTAGTAATGCCTTTTCCCGATGTTCATAAACCACCCATGCGCCATGTTGGGCTTCCCAGGCTTGGGGGTCTTGGTTGTAGGCACCGTAGGCGGTTCGGTAATGATTGAGTCGTTGTTCTAAGAAGTGATTTAGCTCTGGGGAGACATCGAATGTCATCGCCGGGAACCTGGTGATTGGGTATTCGTTATCCTAGAATAGCCGAGGTGCATTGAGTTGGCATGATACCGATCTTGGCCGTGTTGGCAGCAGCGGCGGCGGGTGGATTTCGTTTAGCAATGCCCCTTCTTTTGGTACTGGTGTTGCGCCGGGAGGATGGCTGGGAGCAGGTGCCCGTTTTGGGACAGTTTTCCCCGGCGGTCACGCTAGGGATTTTAACCAGTTGGACGATTTGGGAGTTGGTGGCTTCGGCGCAGCCGTGGGGGGTGCGGGTGGTGCAACCCTTGCAGGTTTTGTTCAGTCCGGTGGTGGGGTGGATTTTGGGGGTCATGACGGCGCAGGTGGTGGGGATTCCGGCGGGTCTGCAGTCTGTGATGGGATTGGTGGGAAGTGCGTTGGCATTGCTGTTGCAACTGGTGCAGGTCGGTTGGTTGTACCGGTGGGGACGGTTTCCGGCCTGGTTGGTGTTGGTACAAGATGGGTTGTGCGGTTTGCTGATTGTTTTTGCCCTGCAAGCCCCCCATCAAGGTGGTCTGATTGCCCTCATGTTACTGTGGTTGGCGTTGCGGATGTCCAAGGACTGGCAGAGGCAGTTTCAACGGCACCGCCGGGCGCAACTCCCAGATTGATTGCATGATGAATTAATAACCAAATGGGTACCTCTAAAAACTGTCAATAAGCGGTCGCAAGGGCAGTCCATGCAGTGCGCCGCAGGCGTTGCCCCCGTCTCTGTTTTTTCTTTGCCTGTTTGAGTAGGTAGAGGTACCCTGAAATTGCCCTATATAAATTAATCCCATGAATGCCGCTATCCCGATTCAAATCCCCCGCACCCTCCGTTGCACCGAGGAGCAATTTACCGAATTGGTCAAAGCCAATCCTCATTTACGGTGGGAATTAACCGCACAAGGAGAAGTAATCGTTATGCCACCAACGGGGAGCGAAACGGGGAATTATAACTTTGATTTAACTACGAAATTTGGTTTGTGGACTCAGCAAAATAAGCAGGGTAAAGGATTTGATTCCTCAACCGGATTTCGTCTGCCCAATGGCGCCATTCGTTCTCCCGATGTCGCCTGGATTCGCAACGAACGCTGGGAGCAATTATCCCCCGAACGACGGCGGCAATTTGCCCCAATTTGCCCTGATTTTGTGGTTGAACTTATCTCACCTTCCGATGAATTAACAACAGTACAAGCCAAGATGCAAGAGTATCTGGAAAATGGCTGTCGCTTAGGCTGGTTAATCAATCCTGAAACTCGCACGGTAGAAATTTATCGCCCCCATTCACCGCCGGAAATTGCCACCTTTGACACGGTACTTTCAGGGGAGGATGTCTTGCCAGGATTCACCCTCGATTTGCGGGAAATTTTTGGGCAGAGTTAAAATGAGGTAATTATACAGGAATTAATCTTATGGGAACCTCTATTTATTCAATCGAGAAAAGAATCTCTCAGTTAGAATCCAGAAATTACGGAGAACCAGAGACGGGGGGTATCCCCCTGCGACCGCTAATCACCAATTTTTAGAGGTGCCCTTTATTCAATCGGGCAAAGAATCTCTCGGTTAGAATCCAGAAATTACGGAGAACCAGAGACGGGGGGTATCCCCCTGCGACCGCTAATCACCAATTTTTAGAGACGCCCTTATGAATGCCGCTATCCCCATCCAAATCCCTCGCACTTTGCATTGCACTGAAGAGCAATTTATTGAATTAGTCAAGGCCAATCCCGATTTGCGTTGGGAATTAACCGCTCAACGAGAAGTAATCGTTATGCCGCCAACGGGGAGTGAAACGGGAAATTACAATAGTGAACTAACTACTGATTTGGGAACTTGGAATCGTCGGCACAAGACCGGAAAAGTCTTTGATTCATCTACCGGATTTCGCTTACCCAACGGGGCAATTCGTTTCCCCGATGTGGCCTGGATTCGCAACGAACGCTGGGAGCAATTATCCCCCGAACAACGGCAGACATTTGCCCCAATTTGTCCTGATTTTGTGGTCGAACTTATCTCACCTTCCGATGAATTAACAACAGTACAAGCCAAGATGCAAGAGTATCTGGAAAATGGCTGTCTCTTAGGCTGGTTAATCAATCCTGAAACTCGCACGGTTGAAATTTATCGCCCCAATTCACCACCAGAAATGGTTACTTTTGACACGGTACTTTCAGGAGAAGATGTCTTGCCGGGATTCACCCTCGATTTGCGGGAAATTTTTGGGCAGAGTTAAAATGAAGTAGTCATACAGGAATTAACTTTATGAATGCCGCTATCCCCATCCAAATCCCTCGCACTTTGCATTGCACCGAAGAACAATTTATTGAATTAGTCAAGGCCAATCCCGATTTGCGTTGGGAATTAACCGCTCAAGGAGAAGTAATCGTTATGCCGCCAACGGGGAGTGAAACGGGGAATTATAATATCGGTCTTGGCACTGATATTGAGCTTTGGAATCGTCAGCAAAAGCTCGGTAAAACCTTTGATTCTTCCACCGGGTTTCGTCTGCCTAATGGTGCCATTCGTTCTCCCGATGTCGCCTGGATTCGCAACGAACGTTGGGAGCAATTAACCCCCGAACAACGGCGGCAATTTGCCCCAATTTGCCCTGATTTTGTGGTTGAACTTATTTCACCTTCTGATGAACTAGCAACTGTACAAGCGAAGATGCAAGAGTATCTGGAAAATGGCTGTCGTTTGGGTTGGTTAATCAATCCCGAAACTCGTACGGTAGAAATTTATCACCCCAATTCGCCAACGAAAATTGCTACCTTTGACACGGTACTTTCGGGGGAGGATGTTCTACCGGGATTCACCCTCGATCTCCGCACCATTTTTGGATAAACCACCATGCAGTACCGACGGTTTGGCCGGACAGAGTTGGCAATGCCGGTGTTCTCCTGTGGGGGGATGCGTTATCAATACAAATGGCAGGATCAAGACCCCGACCAAATTCCGGCGGAAAATCAGGCGAATTTACGGGCAACGATTCGCCGCGCCTGGGAGGTCGGCATCACCCATATTGAAACGGCACGGGGGTATGGCACGTCTGAAATGCAATTGGGTTGGATTTTGGGGGAATTTCCCCGAGAAAAACTGATTGTTCAAACCAAAATTTCACCTGACCCTGACCCCCACGTATTTAGCGATAAATTTGCAAAATCTCTGCATTATTTACAGCTAGATTATGTGGATTTATTAGCCATTCATGGGATCAATTTACCAGAACATTTGGACTGGAGTTTACGGGTTTGCTTACCTCTGGTGCGGCAATGGCAAAAAGCAGGAAAAGTCCGTTTTGTGGGATTTTCTACGCATGGGCATGTGAGTTTGATTACCCAAGCAATTAAAACCGGCGAATTTGATTATGTTAATCTGCATTGGTATTATATTTTTCAAGAAAATTGGCCGGCTATTCTGGCCGCTGAAAAACAAGATATGGGCGTATTTATTATTAGCCCCAGCGATAAGGGTGGACATCTATACAATCCCCCGGAAAAATTAACACGACTCTGCCAGCCGTTGCATCCAATGGTGTTTAATGATTTATTCTGTCTGAGCCATCCCCAGGTGCATACCTTGAGTGTGGGCGCGGCGAAACCGACGGATTTTGATGAACACTTGAAAACCCTGGACTTCTTAACGGAACCCCAGCCCGTTTTAACCCCAATTTTAGAACGGTTAGACCAGGCGGCGATTCAAGCCTTCGGTTACGATTGGTTCACCCAATGGGCGGTGAATTTACCCCCCTGGTTTGCCACGCCGGGACAGATTAATATGCCGTTAATTTTGCGTTTGGTCAACCTGGCGCAAGCCTTTGACCTGTGGGATTACTGCCGCACTCGTTACGGCATGATCGGCAATGCGGGGCATTGGGTGCCCGGTCGCAACGCCGCTCATTTACCCGAAGCGGAACTTAGGGCGTGTCTGGCGCACCATCCTCAGCCGGAGGCAGTGTTGCAACGGTTACGGCAGGCGCATCAATGGTGGGGAGAAGCGGTGGGACAACGGCTGTCCGGGGCTTGAGCCAAGGTTCCATCGAGCAACTGGGGGGAGCCACCCGCACCAGGGGAGCCAATTCCAGCAGTTCTGCCCCCAACCGCCCCTGGTAGCAGGCGGCAAAATAACGTTCCTGGATGCGTTCCATTTGGGGATGCAGGTGCAGGGATTCACTCAAAAGAAAGAGTTTTTGCCAGCGTTGCACGCCAATTTCTAACAAATGGTCGGGTAAACGGGTCAGTAATTCGTCCAGCCAAGTTAATAACAACCGTTCGACGATCTGCCGCCCTTCCTGAATATCGAGGTGTACCCCCACCTGTTGCACTTCTTGGGTAAGGCTGTGCAATTCGTGCAGATAGACCGTGCCGTTGGGGGGGCCATCGTGGAGCGGGTTGCTGGTTTCTAGTTCCAACCGCCGCAGGAGGAACATCACCTTCTGACTCAGGGTAATGGCGGCGGCCACCTGCAATTCCTGGGGGACGGGCAAATGATCCCGCCGGAAGGCCATAATCACACCGTAATTTTCCCGGTAAACCTGACTGTACAGTTGGTCGAGTTGGGTGAGGGTATTTTGCGCCAAAAGGGTAATAATTCGTTGCCGTTCCTGACTGAAAATATCGGCTAAACCATAACAGGTTTCACTCGCAAATAAACGTGCCAT
>JAUQVQ010000045.1:0-8187 GCA_039794725.1 Gloeomargarita sp. HHBFW_bins_162 | reverse complement strand
CCTTAACGTGCGTCTTGTCCGAACGGTGGCGGGGTTACGAACCGCTCTGGTTGACCAGGGGGATGTGGGGTTTGTGCCGACGATGGGAGCCTTACACGCCGGGCACGGAGCCTTAATCCAGGCGGCTCGTCAAGCCCATCCCACTACGGTGGTGAGCATTTTTGTCAACCCCCTGCAATTTGCGCCCCAGGAAGATTTCCACCAATACCCCCGCACGTTAGCGGACGACCAGACCCTGTGCGAGCAGTGGGGGGTGGATATTCTTTTTGCACCCACCGTCGGGGAATTGTTGGGAACTGCACCCCTCACTCAAGTCATTCCCCCGGCGAGCGTGACCCAAACCCTCTGTGCTCCCCACCGACCGGGGCATTTTACCGGGGTGGCGACGATTGTGACATTGTTATTACACTTGGTGCGTCCGAAAACCCTTTATCTCGGTCAAAAAGATGCCCAACAGGTGGCGGTCTTGCAGCGGGTAATCCAGGATTTACAGATGGGGGTCGAGGTGCGGGTGGTGCCGACGGTGCGGGAAGCGGATGGGTTGGCTCTCAGTTCCCGCAATCGCTATTTAACGCCGGAACAACGGCAACAGGCGGGGCGAATTTACCAGGGACTCCACCGGGCGGAACGGTTGTTTCAGCAGGGGGAACGGCAGGCGGAACGGTTAATCGCGGCGGTGCGGGGGGAATTGATGCAGGAACCGGCGTTGAAAATTCAGTACATTGAACTGGTGCATCCCCGGACACTCCAGCCTCTTTCTCAGATTGAAACGGAGGGATTGCTGGCAGTGGCGGTATTCTTAGACTCGGTGCGTTTGATTGATAATGTGATGTTAAAATACCGTTTGCCGGTAGTGGCGATTGATGGCCCCGCTGGGGCAGGGAAATCCACCGTGTCCCGTTTGGTGGCGCAACGGTTGGGGTTGACCTACTTGGATACGGGGGCGTTGTACCGGGCGATGACCTGGGCGGTTTTGCGTTCCGGGGTGGCGGTGACCGATGCGGTGGGGGTGGCGGAATTGGTAGCCCAAACCCGGGTGGAGTTGCGTTGGCAACCGGAGTTACGGGTCTTTGTGGACGGGGAGGATTGTACGGACGTGATTCGCACCCCAGAGGTGACGCAGGCGGTTTCCCAGGTGGCGGCGCAACCGGCGGTGCGACAGGTACTCCTGGCTATCCAACGGCAGTACGGGGAGCGGGGGGGCATTGTGGTCGAGGGGCGGGACATTGGCACAACCGTGTTTCCCGATGCGGAGTTGAAGATTTTTTTAACGGCTTCGGTACAGGAGCGGGCGCAACGGCGGTGGCGGGAACTTCAGCAGCAGGGGGTGACGGATGTGGATGTGGCGGCGATTGCCGAGGCGATCCAGCAACGGGATGCCCAGGATAGCCAGCGGCGGGTTTCCCCTCTGCGGCAGGCGACCGATGCGGTGCTGATTCATTCCGACGGCTTGAATGTGGCTGAGGTGGTGGAGCGGATTGTGGCTGTGTGGCAAACTCGGAGCCAGTTGGGAGCGGGGTTATAATAAAACCAGGCCACAGGCGCTGGCACAATGCTTGATCTCGTCATTATTGGCTCGTTAATCTTGGTCGCCGGGGCGTTGGGGTTTCGGAGTGTGGAACTCTTGCCGCCGGAAGCCTTAGCCCCCGTGAACAACCTGGCGGGGTTGCGGTGGGTGACCAGCGGGTTTGCGGCGTTGATTTTGGGGTTACCGGCGGGGGTCATCCTGCAGGGGGCGTACCGGCGTTTGGAACAACGGCTGCGTCAATGGCCGATTGAAGTCATTTTGACCCGGGCGGTGGGGTTGGTGTTGGGGTTGCTCCTGGCGAATTTACTCCTGGCTCCCCTGTTTGTCCTGCCGATTCCGGCGGGGTTGGAGTGGCTAAAACCCTTTGCCGCTGTGGTAACGAGCCTTTCTCTGACCTATGTGGGGGTAGCGGCGGCGGATACGCACGGGACAGCTCTTTTGCGGCTCCTCAGTCCCAACACGGTGCAACCGATGTTATTGGCCGAGGGAACCCTGCGTCCGGCGGCGAGTAAATTGCTCGATAGCAGTGTGATTATTGACGGGCGAATTGAACCCATTTTGCAGACCCAATTTTTAGAGGGGCAACTGATCATTCCTCGGTTTGTCTTGGCGGAATTGCAAACCCTAGCCGATAGCAGTAATGACCAGCGGCGCAATCGGGGACGGAAGGGCTTGGAACTGTTAAAACGCTTACAACAAAATTACCCCCAACGGTTAGTGATTCACAGTGCTGATTACCCTGATTTAGACACCGTAGATGCCAAATTGGTACGGTTGGCCCAGGAATTAAATGCGATGTTACTGACCACTGATTACGGGTTAAATCAGGTGGCTTCAGTGCAGAATGTTACGGTATTAAATATCAATGAATTAGCCCAAGCGTTGCGGTGTTTATATCTACCCGGCGATACGTTGGATTTGAAGATTCTCAAGGAAGGGAAAGAACCCAGTCAGGGGATTGGTTATCTCGATGATGGCACGATGGTGGTGGTGGAACAGGGACGGGCGCATATTGGGGATGAACTTTTGGTGGTAGTCACGGGGGCATTGCAAACGTCGGCGGGACGGATGATTTTCGCACGCCCGAAAGCCTCATTGAAAACCTAAACCTTTGAGTGCCTCTATGGCACCTCTATTTATTCAATCGGGGAAAGAATCTCTCATTTAGAATCCAGAGATGACGGGGAACCAGAGACGGGGGCTACGCCCCTGCGACCGCTAATTCACAATTTTTAGAGGTACCCTGAAGTAAAAGAAAATTCTATTGCTAAAACACCTAAATTACGGGGAACCAGAGACGGGGGCTACGCCCCTGCGACCGCTAGTTCAGATTTTTAGAGGTACCCTGAAGTAAAAGAAAATTCTATTGCTAAAACACCTAAATTACGGGGAACCGGAGACGGGGGCTACGCCCCTGCGACCGCTAATTTACTTATTTATAGAGAACCGTATTACTAAGCAGATTCACGAGGGATCAACTGGCCGTATCCGGCGTAAGATAACCCTAAAACAAGTTTGCCCCGCCCCACTGGTTAACGTAATCACACCCTCCATGCGTTCCACTAATTCTTTGACAAGAGCCAATCCCAACCCCGTGCCCCCATATTGCCAAGGGTCATTGGTCGGAATCCGATAAAACTTTTCAAAAATGCGGGTCTGTTCCGATGGGGGAATTTCTACGCCCGTATTGATTACATTAATCCACACCTGTTCCCCTTGTGCCCCGCCACTTATAATAATTTTTTCACCGGCAGGCGTATATTTACAGGCATTTCCCACCAGTTCGCTGATAATCCGTTCTAAGTAGGGAGGATGGGCAAAACCCGGAGGCAAATCATCAGGCAATTCTACTAATAACGTTTGTTGTTGTTGCTTTGTGCGCTCCGCAAAAGGTTCAAGTAATGGGGGCACAAAAGTTTGTAGGTCGATCGGAATACAGGTCGGACAACGCACCCCCGATTCCAAGCGGGCAAGGTCAAGGAGGTCATTGACGAGATTAACTTCCCGTTGGGTTTGGTCCTTGAGAATGTAGAAATATTGGTGCAAAGAGGTTTGGTTGTCATCAGTCAGTAAACCCTGGCGTTTCAGGGTCAATTCCAGCATCCGGGTCGCCATTTGAATATTGGTTAAAGGAGTACGCAATTCATGGGAAACTGTGCTGATAAAATCATCTTTCATACGATTGAGGCGGGACAGTTCTTCTATCTGAATTTGTGCTGATTTCCAATCCGTTACATCAACAACAACCGAGATTAAGCCAATAGAATCCGGGTCATGGCGAGATTGAACCGCTATCGTTTCATGAACCCAAATGAGGCCTCGCTGGGGATGCTGAGAGCGATAATAGATGCTGATGTGATCCGTACCCCTATAAATCGAATCCAAAGCAGGGATGACAATATTTTCCCAATCTTCCGGCAGCATATACCGTTTCCATACATCTGGATCATCAAACAAACTTTGGGCAGAATAGCCAAAAACTGTTTCATTTTGGGGAGAGATGTATTCGTATTTAACCTGATAATCTGGGCATAAACACCACTGAATAATAGCGGCTGGGCTGTTGTCTAATATCAAACATAATTCTTGCTGAGATGCCTGCAATTTTTGGTAGATTTCCGCCTGTTGAATGGCGATACCCAAGTGTTCACTGACCCGGCGAGCCAGGGAAACTTCATCAGCCTGCCAAGGGGAGGAATTAGCTGAACGCATGAGGGTAAGACTACCCCAAACCTGATTTTCGACCTGAATCGGTACAAGTAACCAAGCTCCCGGAAATTGTTGGGCAATCTTTTGGTTAATAGGGTCAGTGATAGTTTGAGAGTCATCTACGTGGACGATTTGATTATTTTTCAATGCTTGTGCAAACGGGTTATCTTGGTCAGGAATTTCTATAGTTGGCGTATCTAATTCTCTAGTTGGCAAACAGCGAATTTGGTATTGCCAGCAGGATTGTTCCAGTAGATATTTGACAATGCTTGTTTCTAGGTTAAATTGTTGGCTAATCGTTGTAGCGGCAATGGTGAAAATTTCGGTTAAATCCAGCGAGCTACGAATCGCTTGCACCACCTGGTTGAGGGCTTGTTCCTGAGCAATTTTACGTTCCAAACTGCGTTCTAATTCTTTTTGCTTGGTAATATCAAGTGCAACTCCACGCCAACGAACTTCGCCATTTTCCAAACGCTCAGCACGGGAATTTACTTGTAACCACTTGACCTTGCCGCTTGGGGTGATGATGCGCCATGTATGGTGAAACGGTCGCCCATGTTTGAGTGCCTTGGCAACAGCCTTGCGGTATCCTAAGCGGTCGTCAGGATGGAATTGTTCATGAACTAAATGGGGATTCTCATAGGCTTCCGCTACCGATATTTCGTGAATTTCGCTGAAAATAGGACTTAAATACTCAAAATGAACGGAATCATCCACTGCTTGAATCATGCTATAAATCACCGCTGGCGATGCCTCAGCAATTTGATTTAACTGTTGCTCCATTTTTTGCCGGGCAGCCTCAGCTTCTCGTTGTTCTGTAATGTCAATGTAGGTAATCACAACCCCCTGCTCATTGGGTAAGGGAGCGGCGTTCACCGACAACCACCGAGTAGAACCATCGGGACGGACAACTTGTTGAATCTGTCCTGTAACCGAGCGGTTGTGGCGCAGGGCTTGGACGCTGGCATATTCTTCCGAGGGCATGGGCGTACCATCAGGACGGAGGATGCGCCAAGCTGAGCTATCAATTTGTCGCTGGCGATGTTTTCGAGCAGAAATCCCCAAAATCTCAGTGGCCGCGGGATTACATTCGATTAAATTTCCCTCACGATCGGTAATACTGACCCCCACCGGCAGAAGATTAAATAACGTGCGGTAGTAGACCTCGTTGATGTTTTTGGTAACAGGTTGATTTATAACAAACAGATGATGCTGCGGAATGATATTTAACTCTAAAGCTATATAGTCAATAATTAAGTGCTTGAGCGTACCATCCGGGCAGGGGCAAAAGGTTTCCAGGGTCGAGGGGGTACTCTGCGGCGGCCAGCCGGGGATGAGTTCTGCGCCGGTTTTCCCCAACAGTTCCTGACGGGGGCGACCCAAGAGGCTAGTAGTTGTTTCGTTGACCCATACCCACCGTCCCTGATCATCCGTAATGACCATGCCATCGGGGGCATCCACCAACAGCGAAAAACAGTCCGGGTCAATGGCAAACGGAGGATTCACACGGAATGGCTTAACAAATTAGACTTTCTTTTTGCTAATTTAGCTAAATTGTCAACTCCTAGGGGTATAAATCCCTACAGGTCATTTCTATGGGAATCCCTTTTGATTTTAGAACATTGATCGTAGGGGCACCACCCCCGTCCTGGGTTCTTTAGTTGATTTGTTCTTTAATCTTTTAGGACTATTATGGAGTAATCCCTTTTGAGTTTGCAACAAGGGTTGCAGGGGGGCACCCTCCGTAGGGCACCTCTAAAAATTGGTAATTAGCGGTCGCAGGGGGGCATCCCCCGCCTCTGGTTCTGTATAATCTCTGCATTCTCACTAAGAAATTCTCTGCCCGCTTGCATAAGTAGAGGTACCCCGTATTTAGTTTTGTTTACTTATTCGTTCTTAAATCCCTAGAGTCTGTTTTCGGCTCTAATAAAGCTCTGCTAAATACAAGTGCCCTTAATCCAAAATAAGCCGTCGCAGGCGGCACCCCCGCCTCTGGTTCTGTTTACTTATTCGTTCTTAAATCCCTTAGGATTGCCACATAGCAATCCGAGTTAAAAATGGAACAAAATTGCTAAAAATGAAGGGGTCGCAGGGGGTACCCTCGCCCTTGGTTCCCCGTAATCTCAAGCTGCTCATCAGGTGCTTCTCTGGCAGAAACTACCGTTCCCAAATCAAATCGGATTGCTATAGAGTCTGTTTTCGGCTCTAATAAATAGCAGTGTCCTTCTGATTGTTGGGAATGAGCATAACGTACTGGGGAAGAAATGCCAAAATTTTAGGCACAAAGCCAAGCTGTTAATAATGACAACCCTTCCTAGTGAATGGAGCGAGGTATCTCGATGTTTAATCTCAGAGATGTATTTTTTGCCTTTACGTGGATTGCGGTGTTGATGCTGCTGGGGCGAGTTCTCAAACAAAGAATGCGGTGGATACAAATGCTGTATCTGCCCGAATCGGTTGTTGCCGGTGTGTTGGCATTGCTCCTTGGCTCACAGGTGTTGGGGGCAGTGGCGCAGGCTTGGGGAGGTGCGGAACACTGGCTTGCCGGAGGGGTATTCGCTCCAGCGATTCGGGAGGTGTGGCGACAATCCCCCAGCGTATTCATCAATATCGTGTTTGCCGCTCTCTTTTTGGGCGAGAAGATTCCCACACCGCTGGATATTTGGCGCAAAGCCGCTCCCCAAGTCGTGTTTGGGCAAGCCCTCGCCTGGGGACAATACGTGGTGGGCATTCTCATAACTGCGGTGATTCTCATTCCCTTTTTTGATGCCCATCCCATCAGCGCCACCTTGATTGAAATTGCCTTTGAAGGGGGGCATGGGACGGCGGGGGGAATGGCCGAGACCCTCAGGAACTTGGGGTTTACCGATGGGCCGGATTTAGCACTGGGCTTGGCAACGGTGGGGCTGATCTCAGGTATTGTGGCCGGGACGGCGTTGGCAGAATGGGCACGCCAAAAGCACTATATCGAAACCTTTGCCCCCCAAGTGCCAGAGTCGGGTGAAATTCCAGAGCTATTTCCGATGGCCGATACCCCAGAAATCAAGCGCAAACGGGCAAAACTTCTACATGATTTATTGATTGACCCGCTTTCATTGAACTTTGGATTTGTCGGTATAGCGGTCGTAATTGGCTGGTTATTGCAACAGGGATTGGTACAAATAGAAGCATTCACTTGGGGACCAATGGGATTGAAAGTGATGGTTTATGTGCCCCTATTTCCGATGGCTCTGTTAGGAGGAATGATATTGCAACTGGTTTTGGAGCGGCTGGGTTTAGAATGCCTGATCATCCCGCCGTTGATGAAAAGCATTGCAGGGGTGGCATTGGATGTGGTGGTCGTCACGGCTTTAGCATCAATTTCCTTGGTGGTGATTGGTAGTAATATCAGTACCTTTATCATTCTCAGTGCGGCGGGTATTGCTTGGAATGTCCTCTTTTTTCTGTATTATGCACCGCGAATTTTCCCGGATTATTGGTTTGAAAAAGGCATTGCTGATATGGGGCAATCTATGGGCGTGACTGCCACAGGAATTTTATTACTGCGGATGGTTGATCCCACGAATAAATCGGGGGCATTTGAAAGTTTTGCCTATAAACAGTTATTTTTTGAACCCATTGTTGGGGGTGGCTTATTCACCGCCGCCGCTCCCGTACTGATCCACACCTTCGGACTATGGCCGAGCCTACTGCTCACCGGGGGGATATTGGTGTTTTGGCTAGTAATCGGTTTTTTACTAATGTCATCTCGCCAAGTACGCTCTTAACCCCATAGCCATTTTTAGGCATCTGGGCACCTCTATAGAGCCTATTTGATATCTATAAAGGGTACCTCTAAAAATTGCCAATGAGCGGTCGCAGGGGCGCAGCCCCCGTCTCTGGTTCTCCGTAATTTGGGCATTCTGGCCATCGGACTTCTCCTGACGCTCAATCAATAGAAGTGCCCTAAT
>JAUQVQ010000044.1:0-8215 GCA_039794725.1 Gloeomargarita sp. HHBFW_bins_162 | reverse complement strand
CAACCTCACAGGGGCAAAATCAAGGAATTTATTTACATCTATAGCAATCCCTTTTGAATTTAGAACAAGGGTCACAGGGGCGTAGTCCCCGTTCGTGGTTCTCCCTGCTTTTTTTGTTCTTGAACCTTTTGGGATTGCAATCGCTTAGGCGGGGACTGGAGCGGGGGTGTGGGTCAGGCTGGGGGGAGCTTTCACTTGACTGAGCCAATGGTGGAGTTTTTCCCCTTCAATCACCTCGGTTTCCAGGATTTCCTGGGCAATGTTTTCCAACAGTTCCCGGTTGTGGCGGAGAATGTCCAGAGCCTGTTGGTGCGCCTGCTCGACAATCTCTTTCACTTCCCGGTCAATCGCCTCCGCCGTTTCCTCACTCACCGCTCGCCGCACATCCATCGGTGTCCCCAGGAACATATTTTGCTGTCCCTGTTTGTAGGCCAAAGGCCCCAACACCTTGCTCATGCCAAACATCGTCACCATCCGTTCGGCTAAATCCGTGGCTCGTTGCAGGTCATTGCTTGCCCCGGTGGTCACTTGCCCAAAGACAATCTCTTCCGCCGAACGACCGCCCAAGAGGGTGGCAATTTGCCCCCGCAGTTCTGCTTCGCTTTGCAAAAACCGGTCTTCGGTGGGCAGTTGCAGGGTGTAACCCAAAGCCGCCATCCCCCGGGGAACGATGGAAATTTTCTCCACCTTGCCCGACCCCGGCATTAGCGAACCCACGATGGCGTGCCCAACTTCGTGGTAGGCAACGATGCGTTTTTCATTTTCATTCAGCACCCGGCTTTTTTTCTCCAAACCGGCCACCACCCGTTCGACTGCTTCGGCAAAATCGGCCATTGTCACTTCGGTACGCTGACTGCGGGCGGCCAACAGGGCGGCTTCATTGACCAAATTGGCTAAATCAGCACCGGCAAACCCCGGCGTGCGGGCGGCAATTTTGTGTAAATCCACCTCAGGAGCCAGTTTGACCTTGGCCGCATGGATTTTCAGGATCGCTTCTCGACCGGCCAAATCGGGACGATCCACCAACACCTGCCGGTCAAACCGCCCCGGGCGCAACAAGGCAGGGTCGAGGGTTTCCGGTCGGTTGGTGGCCGCCAAGACAATCACCGTTGCCCCGGAGGCATCAAAGCCGTCCATCTCGGTTAACAACTGGTTCAGGGTTTGCTCCCGCTCGTCGTTGCCGCCGTAAAAACCAGTGCTGGTACGGGATTTCCCAATCGCATCCAACTCATCAATGAAAATGATGCAGGGGGCTTGTTTTTTCGCCTGTTCAAACAAATCCCGCACCCGGGCGGAACCCACCCCCACAAACAATTCCACAAATTCCGAACCGGAAATGCTGAAAAAGGGCACTTTCGCTTCCCCGGCCACCGCCTTCGCCAGCAGGGTTTTCCCCGTCCCCGGCGGCCCCACCAGCAACACCCCTTTGGGAATCTTGGCACCAATGCGGATGTAGCGGTCGGGGTTTTTCAGGAAATCCACAATTTCCACCAACTCCGCCTTGGCCTCATCACAGCCCGCCACATCGGCAAAGGTCACCTTGCCCGTTTCCCCTTCCACATAGACCTTGGCACGGCTCTTGCTAATGGACAGGGCACCTTGGGGGCCACCCGCACCCCGCCCCAGGAAAAACTGCCAAATCGCCACAAAAATTAAGGGCGGCAACACCCAACCCAACAGACTGCTAAACCAGGTATTGCGCGGCGGCGGCACAGCGGCAAACTCGACCCCGTGATCCTCCAACCGTTGCGGCAAATTCAAATCAAAAATCGGTGTGGTTGCCAGAACCTGTCCCCCAAATTCCGGGCGCAATTGGTACCGAATCTGGTTTTGCCCCAGTGAAGCCCGCGCCACTTCGCCCTCATCCACCTGATGAACAAACAAACTATACGGCACCTGGGGAATCTGTGGCCCCAACAGCCCCGGTAAAAACAAATTCAACACCAGAAAACCCAGTCCGACCAAGAACAGAATGTTGCCAATCGCCCGGGGGCCAGGAAGCTGGGGAGACTTTTTAATCGCCATATCTTCAGGAAAATTTCGGGATCACTCGCACTTACTCCTACTATAAAACGCCGGGGAGCCGTCAGTTGGGGGGAAAACCCCACCCGTTGTCGGGATCGGTGAAAAAGGCTAGGATAAGTCTGGTTTACAAAACGCAACCTTTGGATTAACGAGGCGTAACCTATGACCGTCGCCTACCCCCGTAAATTTGGAGAATGGAATGCCCGTGCCATCTTGGAGCAGGTGGTGCAAAACCGGGAAATTCACCTGATTACCCTCAACCGCTATCGGTTCAGCGAGCAACGCAGTTGCAAAGATTTGACCAATTTGGTAGAACAACTCGACGGTCAACCCCCGGAATTGGTGCGTGACCTGTCCCGCCACATCAGCGATGAAGCCCGCCATGCCATGTGGTTGACGGATTTACTCTACGAGTTGGGCGCACCGGTGGGAAAACCGCCTGGAACCAGCTACATTGAGCAGTTTGAAACCCTGTTGGATAGTGAAGCTCATACGCCCGGTACGGATGAATTTTTGATTGCCTCGTTAGCGGCGATTAACGTTACGGAAAAACGGGGGTGTGAGTATTTTTCTGCCCATATCCACGCCTTGAAACAGGCTCCTCAAACGGCAGAAAATGTAGCTATTCGCAGTACGATTGAACGGATTTTCCCGGAAGAGGCCGCCCATGTCCGCTGGGGCAATCGTTGGCTAGCCCAACTGGCGCGCAAAAGTCCCCAGCACCAGCAGATGGTGGAGCAAGCCAAGCAACGCTACAGTGCCATTGAGCAGGCCGCCTTTGCCGCCGGGATGGACATTACTCTGGGGGCGGAACTGCGGCGAGTGGAACGCCTGGTGGACATTGCCCGCACCCTGCCCGTCTGGGAACGGCCTGGTTATCTCATCGAGCGGTTGCCGTCGGCCTTGTTGGCTCCCGATTTGCAACGTTCCCGGATTGACATCATGCAAAGAGCCTGGCAGAGAGACCCGCAGAAATTTATCGAGCGGTTTATCCCCCTGTTTTTGAATCCGAGTCCACCTTCTCCCAAGGCGGTGACAAAATCATGAATGTGGAAATTTACACCTGGCGCACCTGTCCGTTCTGCATCCGGGCGAAAGCTCTTTTGAACCGCAAAGGGATACCCTTTACCGAGTATGCCATTGACGGGGATGAGGTAGCTCGCAGTCGCATGGCAGAACGAGCCGGGGGGCGGCGGTCCGTGCCCCAAATTTTTATCAATGGTCAACACATTGGCGGCTGTGATGACCTGTACAATTTAGAACGATCCGGTCAGTTGGAACGCCTCTTGCAGGCATGAAATTCGCCTTTATCATTGACCCAATAGCACGGCTCGACCCTGGGCATGATTCCACCGTGGCCATGATGGAAGCCGCCCAACAAGCGGGGCATGAGGTTTGGGTGACCCAAATTGACCAACTGAGTGTACGCAAGGGGCAAACCTGGGCGCAATTAACCCCCGTGCAGTTGCAACCGGTGCGTTTACATCAAGGAAATTACGAAATTCCCCAGCCTTGGTATCAGTTGGGAATGCCTAGTCAGCAGCCGCTAGGGTCAATGCAGGCGGTCTTCATGCGCAAAGACCCACCTGTTGATACTGCTTATTTATGGGCAACGTATTTACTGGATTATGTGCCGCCGCCGACTGTGGTGGTGAACCAACCGTCCGCCTTACGTTCTGCCAATGAAAAAATGTTTGCTGTGCAATTTGGGGAATTTTTGCCCCCAACGCTGGTGAGTCGGGATGTTCAAGAAATTCGGGAATTTATCACCTACTACGGGCCGGGGGTGTTGAAACCGTTGGGGGGCAAAGCGGGGGAGGGAATTTTGTACCTTGACCCGGCGGATCGCAATCTCAATTCGTTGATTGAAATTAGCACGCAAGGCTATTTGCCGGTCATGGTGCAGATGTATTTACCCCAAATTGTCCAGGGGGATAAACGGGTGATTTTATTAGATGGTGAACCCATTGGCGCGGTGAATCGCATCCCCAAAGGGCATGAATTTCGGGGCAATATGGCAGTGGGAGGACAGGCGGTTGCGACCGAAATTACTGACCGAGACCGGGAAATTGCTCAGAAATTAAAACCCATTTTGCAATCTGCCGGATTATATTTTGTCGGCATTGATATTATTGGGGGATATTTAACCGAAATTAATGTGACTAGCCCCACAGGAATTCGGGAAATTGACCGTTTGAGTGGGACACAACTTGGTCAAAGCGTGATCGCCTGGGTGGAAACAAAGAGTCAGAAAATTACTAACAAATGAGTAATGGGCACCTGCGTAAAGAATTGGCAATCAGCAGTCGCAGGGGCGCAGCCCCGCCTCTGGTTCTCCGTAATCTCTGGATTCTATAGCAATCCTTTTTGAATTGGCAACAAGGGTCGCAGGGGCGTAGCACCCGTATTTAGTTCTTTCTCGCTTCTTTGTTCTCGAATCTTTTAGGATTGCTATAAATAGAGGTTCCCTCAAATAATTTAGGATTGCTATAGCTGAGAGATTCTTTTCCCGATTGAATAAATAGAGGGCACCTCTAAAAATTGGTAATTAGCGGTCGCAGGGGCGCAGCCCCCGTCTCTGGTTCTCCGTCATCTCTGGATTCTATAGCAATCCTTTTTGAATTGGCAACAAGGTCGCAGGGGCGTAGCACCCGTATTTGGTGCTCTTAAATTTATTTTATTTATTGGCTCTCAAGGGCACCCCTAAAAATTATAAATTAGCGGTCGCAGGGGGGCACCCCCACCTCTGGTTCTCCGTCATCTCTGGATTCTATAGCAATCCTTTTTGAATTGGCAACAAGGTCGCAGGGGCGTAGCACCCGTATTTGGTTCTTTCTCGCTTCTTTGTTCTCGAATCTTTTAGGATTGCTATAAATAGAGGTTCCCTCAAATAATTTAGGATTGCTATAGCTGAGAGATTCTTTTCCCGATTGAATAAATAGAGGGCACCTCTAAAAATTGGTAATTAGCGGTCGCAGGGGGGCACCCCCGCCTTTGGTTCTCCGTCATCTGGGCATTCTGGCAATAGAACTTTTCCTTTGCTTCAATAAATAGAGGTGTCCTAGAGGTACTCTAAACTCTTTTATAATAACTTCAGAACTTTTGGGAATTTCAGGCGAGGGATGCAGATGAAATTCTGGTTTCGCTCAGTAATCACTTTAGTTTTAATGGCGTGGATTTGGAGTAGCAGTAGTGGCTCTGCTCTGGCGAAAGATGTATTTTTCGGCACACCACCTGTAGAAGCTCATGTCAATTTAGGAAATTCCGCCAACGCATTGGTCTTTGAACCGGAGAACTTGGAATTTGTCGCAGGTAAACGCTATCGTTTGGTGTTAGAAAATCCGAGTTCACTGAAGCATTACTTTACTGCTAAAGACTTTGCTGATGGCATTTGGACACAAAAAATCGAAGCCGGTAATGTGGAAGTGAAAGGGGCAATTCATGAAGTTGAACTTAAACCCGGAGCGTTCGCCGAGTGGTTTTTCGTGCCGATTAAATCGGGAACCTATGAGTTGCATTGCTCCATTCCCGGTCATGCCGAAGCGGGAATGGTGGGCACGGTGAAAATTGTGACTCCCAAACAAGCGGCTTGAAGAAACGGGTGCGCCTGCCGCGGAATTGTCTAATCCCGTGCCCGTTCCCGCACTTGGGCTGGAATCACAACGGGCGGCTGTTCCAATTTAATTTGTAAGACCCGGCTGGGATTCCGTAACGTTGCCGTTGTTGGTACCGGAGCCTGTTGAGCAAATTCGGGCGTGGGTGGCCGCCAAAGTACCCCTGAAACCACCCCACCCACCAATGCGGAAGCCGCCACGATGACCCCACTCCAGGCCAACCGCTTGCGGGCACGCTGGGTGAGTTTGGTGATCACCCCCGTTACCACCTGGTCGGCAGAAACTCCAGAAGAGGGAATCGGCAAATCCTGGCAAAGTTCGTGCAGGTTAAGCAGTTGTTGGTACAACCGCTGGGTTTCTGGGTCTGTTGCCAGCCAGTGTTCCACGAGGGCTTGTTCTTCCGGGCTGGCCTCGCCATCCAGGTAGGCACTCAGCAGTTCAAAACGGTCAAGGGATTCAGGACGGGTGGTTTGCATGGGAGGATGCGGTGCAACCGCTACTAATATGGCATAAAACTAGCTATCCAGGTAAGGCTTTAACTCCATCTGGAGGCGGGCACGGGCACGGGCAATGCGGGATTTTACCGTTCCCAAGGAAGCCCCGGTAATTTCGGCAATCTCCTCGTAGGCCAAGCCATCTAACTCCCGCAGGATGATCGTGGTGCGAAACACCTCCGGCAGGTCGGCAATCGCCCGTTTGAGGCGGTCATAAAACTCTTGGGTGGCGAGGTCGTCGCTAGGGCCGGGGCCATCGCAGGGAATATCCCACTCCATTTCCGTGTGACCCATTTGCCGGGGTGCATCCAAAGAAACCGTGGGCTGATGGCGTTTGCGGCGACGCAATTCATCGTAAAACAGGTTGGTGGCGATCCGGCTTAACCAACTCCTAAACTTTGTGGGGTCTTGGAGTCGCTTAATATGACGGTAGGCTCGCACCCAGACCTCTTGTACCAAATCTGCCCGGTCGTTCCAGTCCGAAGCCAGATGGTACAAAATCCGCTCCACATGGGTCTGATGGCGGCGCACCAGTTCCGTGAAGGCGGCTCGGTCAGGTTGAAACCCCTGTTGGCAACGGCAGACCAGTTCTTCAGTTGACAGTTTGCCCACGGGCACGGGCGGCACCTCAAAATGGGACCAGTCAGCAGACAACGTCGGATGCATGGGTGAGCCTTATCGTTCAAGTGTTACTGGTTGAGACGCTATGGCTTGCCCCAAGTTCCTGCGATTGATTCCTATCTTAATGCTGGCCGCCGCCCCCTTTGGCTGTGGTCTCCGCCCCAAGGTTGCCCCTCTGCCCCAGGATGCGGCCATTCAGGCGTACTTTAACCAGTCGGAAGCGGCCACCTACAAAGACCCCTACCGCAAAAATATCCCGGAGCGCTATGGGGATGATTTTGAGGCGATTATTCTGCGGGAAATTGAAAATGCCACCCGCTCGATTGATGTGGCCGTCCAGGAGATTCGCTTGCCCCTTGTGGCTAAAGCGCTGGTGAAAAAACATCAAGCGGGGGTGCGGGTGCGGGTGATTTTAGAAAATAGTTACAACGTGGCGTTGAGTCAATTGACCGAAGCGGAAGTGGATGAACTCAATCCCCACAGCCGTAGTCGTTATGACGAAATTATTAAGCTCATTGATACCAATGGGGATGGCAAACTCAGTCAGGAAGAAATTAATAATGGGGATGCCATTATCATCATGCAAAATGGCAATTTACCCCTGATTGATGACACGGCGGATGGGTCTAAAGGCAGTGGGTTGATGCACCACAAATTTATGATTTTTGATGACCGCAAGGTTCTCACCACTTCAGCCAATTTTACCACCAGTGATATGCACGGGGATTTTGGTTCCCCGGAGAGTCGGGGGAATCCCAATTCGTTAGTATTGATTGACAACCCGGAAGTGGCACGCATTTTTGGGGAAGAATTTAGCATCATGTGGGGGGATGGACCGGGGGGTGCTTTGGATAGCAAATTCAAGATTCGTAAGCCTATGCGCGAGGCTCAAACGGTCAGTGTCGGCGGGGGAACGGTGACGATCATTTTTTCTCCGTTTCGGCGGCGCAACTGGGATCAAAGTACGAATGCTTTGATTGCCAATACCTTGAGCCAAGCCCAACGCAGTATTGATTTAGCTTTATTTGTGTTTTCGGAACAACGTTTAGTCGATGTGATGGAACCTTTGCACAATAAAGGCGTGAGGATTCGGGCGCTAATTGAACCGGATTTTGCTTACAAATACTACAACGAAACTTTGGATATGTGGGGTATTGCGATTCCGCGTAAAGGGACGTGTAAATTTGAACCGGATAATGCCCCCTGGTCTAATCCCGCTCGTGAAGTTGGTGTCCCCAAACTACCCAAAGGGGATCGCTTGCACCATAAGTTTGGTTTGATTGATAATTACATTGTGATTGTCGGTTCCCACAACTGGACTCCGGCGGGCAATCATAACAACGATGAGACCTTATTAGTGATTAGAAATGCGACGGTGGCGGCTCATTTTGACCGGGAATTTAACCGTCTGATGCGGAATGTGGAACTGGGGCCGCCGGGGTGGTTACTGAAAGCGGCGAG
>JAUQVQ010000043.1:0-8268 GCA_039794725.1 Gloeomargarita sp. HHBFW_bins_162 | reverse complement strand
TTCACAGTAGACCTCTTGCATGATTCTGAAATTGTTCTATTCACCCTCACCCCCGACCCCTCTCCCAGAACGGGAGAGGGGAGAAAATCCCAAACGGGGGCAACGCCCCTGCGACCCTTGTTGCCAATTCAAAAAGGATTGCTATATTGCCTACTATTTAATTTGAGCTTGAACATCCACCAAAAAATTGCGCCCCATGTCCTGGCGAAACCCCGCTGATGGGAGGGGCAGGGGATTTTGCCAGCCGGTGGGAGAGACAATCAGCCACTGATGGCCTTCTACGTGCGCCCAGAGATAAGCCTGAGTAAAGTCTTCGGTTTTGAGACCTAAGGCACTTTGGGGAACAGTGACTGAGTACTTACAGCCTAAGCCTAAGTTGTTGCCCGTTGCTGGCACCGTCTCTTGAAAGAGAAGTATCTGGGGAACGGCGGGGGACTCGACTTGCGGTTCCACCTTCACTCCGGGTTGACCCCCCGCTCCCTTCTTGGTTGTTACCTTGAGTGTAGGGTTGGGTGCTGTATTCGCCGTGCCCTGCCCCTGCACCGTTACTCCCGGGTTTTTATCCTGCAGGGTCACCTTAATTTGACTGCATTTAATCGGTCCAAATTCGTTCACAATTTTGCTGTAGTCCTTCGCCGTAATCACGCCACTAATTGTTCTCCCCACAGACACATTGGGGGGAACTGTTTGCAGATTGGGCGTTGATTGCGCCTGAGCCGTCCCAGGAATCAGCGTGGCGAGCATCACAATCCAGGGGTAAATGCGCATGTTCATCGTCATAACCTCAGGGGTGGGTCAATAATTCCAAGCTAAACCGTTAATTCCTCAATGGCTATGACGGCGGTTGCTCGGTCGTGGTGATCCAGAACTTAACCCTTCACCCGATTGGTTAAAACGCCAATGCCCGTAATCCGTACCTCCACTTCATCTCCCGGTTGCATTGCGCCAATCCCGGCAGGCGTCCCCGTCAAGATCACGTCTCCGGGCAGAAGCGTCATGACTTGACTGATATAACTCACCAGCACTGGCGGTTTGAACACCATTTCCTGCAACAAAGCCGCCTGCCTGCGTTCCCCGTTGAGCCAGGTTTCAATCTGAGCTTGCAGTGACAATTCCGGCACAATCCCTGGCCCCAGGGGACAAAACGTATCAAACCCCTTACTGCGGGTCCACTGTTCATCCTGTTTTTGCAAATCCCGTGCCGTCACATCGTTGGCAATCGTGTACCCCCAAATCGCAGTCACCGCCTGTTCTGGGGTTAAATGCCGTGCCGTTTGCCCAATCACCACCGCCAATTCGCCCTCGTAATCCACCCGGCGGGATTGAGCCGGATAAAGAATGTCCCCCCCCGGAGCCAAGACGGTAGTCGGCGGTTTGAGGAAAATCACCGGTTCGACCGGCACGGTAGCCTGCATTTCGGCGGCATGGTCAATGTAGTTACGGCCAACGGCGATGATTTTACTGGGGACGGTCGGAGCCAGCACGTGATAGGTGCCAGGGCTAAGCACTTCCTCGGTCGCAATTCCCCCCCACCACGGCGCCGTAGTCCATACCTGCACGGTGGAGTCAGTGCCCCGCTTCCCGTACACCACTCGCTCCCCCGTTTGCACCCGCACCCATTGTTCCATGCACGGACTCGCCTATTGTTTGCTATGATTGTAAATCGTTTCGTTCATCCAGGAGCAATTTGACCCCCTATGGTTGTCGCCCCTAAACCCTTCTATGAAACTATGTATATCCTGCGCCCTGACCTGGGCGATGAATTAACGCAGCAGGCGATTGAGAAATTCAAAACCATTTTGAGTGATGTGGGCGGCGAAAACATCCAGATTTTGAACCGGGGACGGCGGCGGTTGGCCTATCCCATCCAAAAGTTCTCCGACGGCATCTATATTCAGGTCAACTACTACGGCAACAGCAATACAGTGGCGGCCTTTGAACGGGCGATGCGCCTGAGTGAAGATGTGATTCGCTATCTCACCATTGCCCAAGAACCGCCCACCCCTGCTCCCACGCCAACCGGTGAATCCCTCCCCACCGCTGAATAGACATTGCCAGTAAAATAGCTAAACAGGGTTGGCTCCTATGTCATGACAAATCCTGGGCATGGGTGTTAGACTGAAGCCAGGTCAGTTGGATTTTGGTGAGGAGTACTTTTGTGTCTGCCAGCCCCCTACAGGAGAGTGTCGCCACCCTGCGGCAACAGCTTGACCAACGCAACCACTTAGTCCATCAGCTCTCGCAGGAATTGTACGTGCGGTTAGTCCCCCAGCGCAACCGCCAGCAGGTTTTGGAGTACACCCTCACGGCTCAGAATCAGGAATTGCAACGCTTGAAAAAACAACTGCACCAATACCAGCACCTCATTGAACAACTCTCTAAGGAATTGTATTACCGTCTCCGGCAAGAACGTCAGGTTGATGCCGGTACGGTTGTCGCACTCCAGGGGCAAGTGCAAACCCTGCAAGCCGAATTACATCAGGTACAACAACAGGTGCAGCAACGGGAACAGGAACTCGTCCAAATGCACGGGTCGTTGGTGGTGGCTCAGGAGCGCAACCAAAACTTGGAAACGATTTTGCGGGATTTGCCCGAGGTGTACCGTCGTCGGTTTAATGCCCGTCTGGCGCCGGTGAAGGAACAACTCAGCCGTCTGCAAGAGGAAAATCGCCGTCTGCAAGCCGAACTCCACCGCTATGGTGCCTTGACCCAGACCCCCACCAAACGAGAACCCCACCCCAGTATTGACCTGCCCAAGTTTCCGCCGCTCCAGACCGTGTCCCGTGTGGTGCCCTAATGCCTCCCCGTTGGCCGCGCCGCCCTGACCCCAATGACCCGGCCTACCGGCGCTTAGAAGACCGGATCAATCTGGCGGTGCATATTGCTTTTTTTGCCGCTGTCAACTCGGGTTTGTGGTTTGTCCGGGAATTGAATGGAGCCTTTCCCCATCTCCCCTGGGTGACGGGGGGGTGGGCGGTCGGGCTACTCCTGCACGGGGTCTATGTGGTGAAATGGGCTCGCTATGGGGACGAAACGCTATCGGGTTAAGGGAAGTGCTGTAAGACTCGCCCTGTGTCCAAAGAAGGCCTTTGGGGCTGATGAGAATAGGTAATAGACCTCGTGTATGGGTCTCGAATGCAGTTTGAATAGAAAATGTCAACCCCCAGTTTTTGTGGAACTTATAGCCATGTGAATATCTATAGCAATCCTAAATTATTTGAGCGCAAATAAATTTGAGAGAACCAGAGACGGGGGCGGTGCCCCTGCGACCGCTAATTACTAATTAATAGAGGTTCCCTTATTTGAGCGCAAATAAATTTTGAGAGAACCAGAGACGGAGCCACGCCCTGCGACCCTTAAAATTCCAAAGGGATGACGACAGGTATCGGAGCGATTTTGCTTGTGTCCCATAATCAACAAAAGGATTGTAACGTCCTCCATGTAGCAGACTATAGCAATCATAAATGAGATCACAACAGAAGTGATGGCTTGTTCACGTCTGCCCTCACCCCCTGCCCCTCACCCATCAAGGGAGAGGGGAGAAACCCAAAACGGGGCTACGCCCTGCGACCCTTGGTTCATATTCAAAAAGGATCGCTATAGCTTGCTTAAATAAAAAAATAAAAAAAATAATTGGTGATGAGCGGTCGCAGGGGGGCACCCCCTGTCTCTGGTTCTCCGTAATCTCTGGATTCCAGTTACAAGATGGTTATGTCAACCATAAATGAAATCGCAACAGAAGTGATGTCTCGTTCACGTCTGCCCTCACCCCCTGCCCCTCTCCCATCAAGGGAGAGGGGAGAAACCCAAAACGGGGCTACGCCCTGCGACCCTTGGTTCACATGCAAAAAGGATCGCTATAGCTCGCTTAAATAAAAAAATAAAAAAAATAATTGGTGATGAGCGGTCGCAGGGGGGCACCCCCCGTCTCTGGTTCTCCGTAATCTCTGGATTCCAGTTACAAGATGGTTATGTCAACCATAAATGAAATCGCAACAGAAGTAATGCTTCGTTCAGGTCTGCCCTCACCCATCAAGGGAGAGGGGAGAAACCCAAAACGGGGCTACGCCCTGCGACCCTTGGTTCATATTCAAAAAGGACTGCTATATAGCAATCCTAAAGGATTTAAGAACAAAGAAGAGAGAGAACCAAACCCGGGGGCAACGCCTGCGGCGCACTACGTGGACTGCCCCTGCGACCGCCAATTCACAATTTTACAATTTTTAGAGGTGCCCTAGAATTGGGGCGATGCCACGACGACCGTTGTTCCAAATTCAAAAGGAATTGCTCTATGGTCTTAACTGCGTTGAGCCGCCCAAACCGTCTCCCCCCTGTGACGGGTTTGGATGCACATGTCCCATTGCTCTAGAGGTAATTGCTCCGCCCAATCGTTGACCGTCATCACCATCTGGTCAATGCCTCGCCGTAAGACCCCCGCCGGTTGTTCCGATTGATTCACCATCACGGCAAACACAATACCAGGCCGATTGCGAGGGCGGAGATAGCCAGCCAAAGCCGCCACCCCTGATAATGTCCCGGTTTTCGCCTGCAGGTTAATGTCCGTCTGGGTGTACCGCCGCCGCAGTGTCCCCGGTTGGCCTGGAGCTGCTAAAGAATTGGCATAACTTGCCCCCCAAGGAGAGTTGGCCATCCCCTGCAACACCTGTACTAACGCCAGCGGGGTGACCCGATTGTGGCGAGATAACCCGGAACCATCGCTCTGGAGAATGCCCCCCGGCGTCACCCCCATCCCCGTCAGTAGCTTTTGGATGGCTTGAATCCCTGCCCAATCACTGGGAATCTTGGGATTGCTGACTGCGCCCAGATGCCGCAACAGCGCCTCAGCATACAAATTATCGCTGACTTGGTTGATCTGCGTCACTAAATTTAAGACAGGCACAGACTCCACCGCCGCCACTGCCGTTCCCAAATCTGCCGGGGGAACTGTCCGTTGCACCGTGACGTTCTTATTCGGGAAAAGCCGGGCGATTGTCTGTATAAGGTACTGATCTGTATCCAGGATCGGCACGGTAAAACTTACGGGTTGACGGGTCACATCCCCCCGCAGATGCAACTGAGGTAATCCCGGTGGAATCCAAATATGGATGGGTTGCAGGGGATTGTTGGTACTGCGGGTGTTATTCATGATTTGCCAATATCGTCCTGCTTGTGGGTCAGTCCAGACCACCCGGGCGGGTTTCCCAACGGTTTGGGCAATCAGCCGTAACTGGCTTTCATTGCGATTTAAGATCAAGCTATTGATCGGGACAATATCTGTACTAAGAATGTCCTGCCATTCCCATTGGTCGTTGAAGGTTGAGCCTTGAAAAAAACCGGTCTGAATCACCACCGTATCAAAGGTTTGGCGTTGCGCTGGGGTGATTTTCTGCGCCAGTTGTTGCAATTTTAGAGTAGTCAAGGTGGGGTCTCCCTGACCAATCAAATGCAACTGCCGCCCCTGCTGATAAAATGCGGTTCTGAAGCGATAGTCTGCTCCTAATTGCATAAGTGCGCCCGCCGTTGTCAACAGTTTGGTGGTCGAAGCAGGTATAAAAAACTGCTGGCTCTGATGTTCGTAAAGGGTGCGGGGTGGGTTGGTTTGGGTTTGAATCAGTATCCCCCAGTGGGCTTTTTGGTACTCAGGTTTTTGGCGGATTTGGTCGAGCGCGGTTGTCAATGTAGTCCGGCACAGTTCAACAGGGGTGGGCGGATTGGCAATGAGCATCCCAGTCAACTCAACAAATGATGTCAGTTTTGAGTTTAGAACAAGGGTCGCAGCCCCCGCCTCTGGTTCTCCGTAATTTCTGGATTCTAACTAAGGGATTCTTTGCCCGATTGAATAAATAGAGGTTCCCTAGAGATGTCCTTGAGATTCTTTCTTCGCTTAGTTGTCAGACCTGACCAAAAATTGATAATCTGAGTATTTACGGCGGCCGTAGCCAAGTGGTTAAGGCAGAGGATTGTGGCTCCTCTATGCGTGGGTTCGAATCCCATCGGTCGCCCTCCCTATCGCAAATAAGTTTCCCCCCCATAAGTACGTTGTGTACTGCTGTAGAGAATAGACCTCTTACGTCAATGTTAATAACTCAACTCTAAACCCTTGAACAAATCAAAGTTTCTTGGCTTGGGATTTTTTCCCCTCTCCCATCAAGGGATAGGGTGAATATAGCAATCCCTTTTGAATTGGCAACAAGGGTCGCAGGGGCGTTGCTTCTTTGTTCTCGAATCTTTTAGGATTGCTATATGCTCCCGTCTCTGGTTCTCCGTAATTTCTGGATTCTAACTAAAGGATTTTTTGTCCGATTGAATAAAGGGAACCTCTATTAATTAGTAATTAGCGGTCGCAGGGGCGCAGCCCCCGTCTCTGGTTCTCCGTAATTTCTGGATTCTGGCTAAAGGATTTTTTGCCCGATTGAATAAAGGGAACCTCTATTAATTAGTAATTAGCGGTCGCAGGGGCGCAGCCCCCGTCTCTGGTTCTCCGTAATTTCTGGATTCTAACTAAAGGATTTTTTGCCCGATTGAATAAATAGAGGTTCCCTTAATTAATTTATAGAACTACCCAACAGATTAAGGCTCCCTATCTGGGAAAAGATTATTTCGCTTCCTGCCAATTTTGACCCGCATGAATATCTACATCCAACGGTACAGAAAGCGTCACGGCTTGGGACATGATGTGTTGAATTTGGGGTTCTAATTCTTGCCACTCATCCGGGGGAATTTCAAATACCAATTCATCGTGAACTTGCAACAGTAAATGAGCCTGATAATGGGTTAATAATTCATGGATGCGAATCATGGCGATTTTAATAATATCGGCACTTGAACCCTGAATAGGAGCATTGGCCGCCGCTCGCAGTAAACCGGCATCCACCGGATTCAGACGTTTTTGGACGATTTCCCAATCAATTTCATCACTATCTTTCCCCCGCAATTGTTGCAGTAAGGCACTGGTAAATCGGAAATATCTACGCCGCCCGGTAATCGTTTCCACGTAGCCCTGGGTAATGGCTTGACGTTCCGCTTTTTGTAGATAATCAAAAACCGCAGGATAGCGTTGATTAAACCGTTCAATAAATGATTTTGCTTCACTCAAAGATACCCCTGCTTCCCGCATAAATCGCTGGGGTCCCATGCCATAAATTACTCCATAGTTAATAATTTTGGCTAATCGGCGTTCATCCGGGGTAATGTCGTCTTTTTCAAATAACAATTGCGCTGTCAAACGGTGAATATCCTCCCGCTGTTGAAACGCCGTAATTAACACCGGCTCTTGACTTAAATGTGCTAAGATTCGCAGTTCGATTTGGGAGTAATCTGCCGAGACTAAAAACCAACCCGTTTCGGGAATAAATGCTCGTCGAATTTGTCGCCCAACTTCGGTACGAATGGGAATGTTTTGTAAATTAGGATTGGAAGAAGATAACCGACCCGTAGCGGTAATGGTTTGATTGAAATCCGTATGCACCCGCCCCGTATCTTGACGACAAAGTTGCGCTAAAGCATCCACATAGGTGGATTTTAATTTCGCCAAAGTCCGATGTTCTAAAATCAGATCAATCACCGGATGTTCCCCTTTGAGTTTTTCTAAAGTGGCGGCGTCTGTGGCATAACCGGATTGGGTTTTGCGAGCTTTTTTCTTATCTAATCCCAGGGTTTCAAACAGGAGAACGCTTAACTGTTTGGGAGAATTGAGATTAAAGGGTTGACCGACCAACTCATGGGCGTGTTGTTCAATTTTATGTAAGGCTTGGTCAAACTCGTGGGAAAGGTGTTTGAGAAATTCCAAATCTAACCGAATCCCCTGATACTCCATAGCGGCTAACACAGGTTCTAAGGGTAATTCAATTTCTCGAAACACTCGCTCAAGGGTCGGAATTTTGGCTAGTTCCGCTTCTAAAATCGGGGTTAAATGAAACGCAATATACACATCCATCCCACAGTAATTCGCTACTTCCGAAATGGCAACATCCGCCATTGTTTTCCCTTTGGATACTAAATCTTGATAGGATTGGGAATGAATGCCCAGATATTTTTCTCCTAAATCGGATAGTTTATGACTGGCTTCCGGATCAAGCACATAACTGGCAAGCAACGTATCAAAAACCACCCCGTTTAAGGCAATTCCCTGAGCACGTAAGATGTTGCGGTCAAATTTGGCATTCTGTAAAACTTTGGGGTGGGTGGCACTTTCTAAGATGGGTTGGAGATAACGAAACACCACATTTTTAGATAATTGTTCCCCCTGGTGATGCCCCACCGGAATAT
>JAUQVQ010000042.1:0-8437 GCA_039794725.1 Gloeomargarita sp. HHBFW_bins_162 | reverse complement strand
CAACAGAAGTGATACCTCGTTCACGTCTGCCCCTCTCCCAGAATGCGAGAGAGGAGAAAACCCAAACGGGGCTATGCCCTGCGACCCTTGTTTCACATTCAAAAAGGACTGCTATAAGGGATTCTTTATCCGACTAAATAAATAGAAGGCACCTCTAAAAATCGTCAAGGAGTGGTCGCAGGGGGGCACCCCCCGCCTCCGGTTCTTCGCAATCTCTGGATTCTCACTAAGGGATTCTTTATCCGACTAAATAAATAGAAGGCACCTCTAAAAATCGTCAAGGAGTGGTCGCAGGGGGACACCCCCCGCCTCTGGTTCTTCGCAATCTCTGGATTCTCACTATAGCAATCATAAATGAGATCACAACAGAAGTGATACCTCGTTCACGTCTGCCCCTCTCCCAGAACGCGAGAGGGAAAAAAACCAAAACGGGGCTATGCCCTGCGACTCTTATTTCACATTCAAAAAGGACTGCTACAAGGGATTCTTTATCCGACTAAATAAATAGAAGGCACCTCTAAAAATCGTCAATGAGTGGTCGCAGGGGGGCACCCCCCGCCTCTGGTTCTTCGCAATCTCTGGATTCTCACTAAGGGATTCTTTATCCGACCGAATAAATAGAGGTTCCCAAAATGTTATTATGATTGAACTGATGCCTTTAATTGTCCCACAATGCAACGCCGTAGCCGGATTGACCCCACCCACATTTTATTTCGCACCGAAGAACTCCTGCGGAATGCCCGGAATCGCTACGAAGTCACCCACCAAGTCTCCCTGTGCGCCAAACGGTGCCGCTACGAAGACATTGATGCCTTGGACGACCCCTTCAACAAACCCGTCATCCGGGCGATCATCGAGATGGCCGAAAAACTGAAGCCAGAACTGGTGGGGGATGGTCTGACCGAAACGCTGTAAAAATTTTTTCTCTGGAATTGAACCTCCCTCAACCCTCGCCGGTCTAAAGCTATAGAGGATTGAGGACAGACGCAAAGCCGGGGTGGTTGAGCCAGTACCGGCCTTTTTTTTTGCCCAATTTTGCCCCATCCCTTGCCCCCAATTAACCAGTATCCTAGATCAAGAGTTATTCAATTCCTGTGTATCGGCAGCTATGGCCTTGACCGTTTACAATACCCGCACCCGCCAACTAGAACCATTCATGCCCCAACAGGAAAATATTATTACAATGTATGTGTGTGGTGTAACGGTCTATGATTTCTGCCATTTAGGACACGCTCGGACGTACATCACTTGGGATGTGGTGCGCCGCTATTGCGAGTATTTAGGGTACACCGTACAACACGTGCAAAATATCACCGATATTGACGACAAAATCCTCAAAAAAGCCCAAAGTGAGCAGGTGGAAATGAGTGTGATTACCGAGCGATATATCCAGGCCTATACTGAAGATATGGCTCGCTTAAATGTGCTCCCTGCGAAACAGTATCCCCGTGCCACCGAATCGATCCCCGATATGATCCGGTTAATTCAACAATTGGAATCCTTGGGTTATGCCTATGCCAGCGGTGGGGATGTCTATTACGCTGTGGAGCGATTTCCACACTATGGCAGTCTCTCCCATCGCAGTTTAGAACAGATGCAATCGGGTGCCAGTGGTCGGGTTGATCCAGAGACGAAAATGAAACGGCATCCTTTAGATTTTGCGCTGTGGAAATCGGCAAAACCGGGAGAACCGGCGTGGGATTCCCCTTGGGGGCGGGGTCGTCCCGGCTGGCATATTGAATGTTCCGCAATGGTGTATAAAACCTTGGGAGACAGTATTGATATTCATGCAGGCGGCAGTGATTTAATTTTCCCGCACCACGAGAATGAAATTGCCCAATCCGAACCGATTACCCAAAAGCCCTTAGCTCGCTATTGGTTACACAATGGCTTTGTCACGGTGGACGGGGAAAAAATGTCCAAATCCCTGGGTAATTTTCGCACGATTCGGGATGTGTTAAATCACTACGAACCGATGGCCTTGCGGTTACTGATTCTGCAATCCCATTACCGGCAACCCATTGAATGCACTCCCCAGGCTCTAAATGCCGCTCAATCGGGTTGGCAGACCTTGCAACAGGCGGCTCATGTCTTTGATTTACGGGAATATATGGTTAATAAAACTGCCTGTGACCCGGAAATTTTACGGCAATTTGAACAGGCAATGGATGCAGATTTTAATACCCCTGTCGCTCTTGCTTTGCTCTTTGGTTTGGCTAAGCAATTAAAACAGTTTGACCACGCCAAACGTTACGGGGGAGAACAGCCGATGCCTGAGGGTCATGCTCGGCAGATTTGGCAAACGTTTGTTTATGTAACTCAGGAGGTTTTGGGGTTAAAATTTGACCTGCCCAGTGAATCCAAATTAGACCCATCATTACCCTCGCCTGCTGAAATTGAAGCCTTAATTGCCCAGCGGCAATCGGCTCGTCGCCAGAAAAATTACGCCGAAGCGGATCGGATTCGTCAGGAATTGGCCGCTCAAGGGATTAGATTGGTGGATCAACCCGGTGGCGTGACCCTGTGGGAACGGGAACTATGAATGCGATTGTACTGGTGGGAGCCGGGCCGGGCAGTCCTGAACATTTGACCCTAGCGGCACACCAGGCCTTGATGCAGGCAGACATGGTTGTTTACGATACGCTGATCGATCCCCGGATTTTGGCCGCACTCCCCCCGCCGGTGAAAACCCACTCGGTCGAGGGATTATCTCAGGATGAAATCAATCAATTGTTAATACATTATTATCATGCCGGTCATCGAGTGGTGCACTTAAAAAGCGGTGACCCCTTTGTTTTCGGTAAAGCCACGCAGGAATTATCCGCACTGTCTGCGGCGAATTGTAATTACTATATCATTCCGGGTATTAGTACAATCACCGGCGCAGCGACCTTGGCCGGCATACCCCTGACGGATCGGGATTGGGGACGGACAATCGGCGTGTTTACCGCTCATGCCCCGGAAACCTTGAATTGGTCAGCTTTGGCGCAAATGGATACGCTGGTGGGGTTAATGGGTGTCTATAATCTTGATAAAATACAAACAGAATTATTACAGCATGGCCGCAGTCGAGAGACACCTGTGGCGGTGGTGCATCGGGCAGGGCACATTGGTCAAACGGTGTGGACGGGAACTCTGGCCGAGTTGGCGAATCAATCAGCCCAAGCTCCCAGCGTTGTGATTGTGGGGCCGGGGGTCAACCTGCGTGCCCTGGGTCAATCCCGTTTGCCATTACAAGGTAAGAATGTTTTAATTACACGGGCGGCAAGCAGTGGCCGTGAGTTAGATGAACAACTCCAGCAAGCCGGGGCACAGGTGGTAAGTTTGCCAACGTTAGTGGTACAACCGCCCCCCGATTGGGCACCTCTGGATGAAGCGATTGCCAACCTCAGGATGTTTAACTGGTTAATTTTAACTTCAGCGAATGCCGTCGATTTTTTCCTCAAACGATTGTGGCATTATCACCGGGATGTGCGGGCTTTATCCCACCTCAACATTGCCGTTGTGGGCGAGAAAACGGCTTCTCATTTACAAAACTGGGGACTGCGAGCAGATTTAATTCCCTCGGAATTCGTTGCGGATCAACTATTAAAAGAATTTCCTCAAGACTGCCAAAAGATCAACGTCTTATTTCCCCGGGTTGCCAGTGGGGGGCGGGATGTGTTGGTGCAGGGATTACACCAGCGGGGGGCGCAGGTGACGGAGGTGGCCGCCTATGAAACTGTTTGTCCGGATCATATTCCCCCGTTTATCCTGAATTATTTACGCCAAAAACAGGTGGACATAGTAACGTTTACCAGTTCCAAAACGGTAGTGCATTTCTGTCAATTATTAGAGCAGGCCGCGCCGGGAGAATGGCACCAGTGGCTTGATGCCTGTGTGATTGCTTCCATTGGCCCACAAACTTCCCGCACCTGTGAACGTTATTTCCAACGGGTGGATGTGACGGCTCAGGAATATACATTAGCGGGTTTGGTGCAAGCGATTATTGCTCATTACTCTGCTCCTGATTAGACAGGCAAACTATCGGACACTTCTAGGGCAATCCTAACTAAAAATGGCACAAAATTTCTCAGGAAGAAGGGGGCGCAGGAGTTGCCCCCGCCCTTGGTTCTTTCTAATTTCTGGATGCTCATCGGATGCTTTTCTAGCAGAAACCATCGTTTTCAAATTGGATTGCTATAGGGTGCCTCTATAGCAATCCCTTTTCAATTGGCAACAAGGGTCGCAGGGGCGTTGCCCCCGTATTTGGTTCTTTCTTTCTTCTTCGTTCTCGAATCTTTTAGGATTGCTATATTTATGGGTACCTCTAAAAATTGCCAATGAGCGGTCGCAGGGGCGCAGCCCCCGTCTCTGGTTCTCGATAATTTCTGCATTCTCACTCAGAAATTCTCTGCCCGCTCGAATACATAGAGGTGCTGATTATTTACTTGAAACTCTCAATTTTGGAGGGGTTCATACAGGCAAACTAATCGTTCACAAAGCAAAGACGGGGAGTATTCCTCTGTGACTGCTAATTGCCAATTGACAAAGATACCCGATTGTCATCCCGTTTTTTGACAGAACCTCTGTAAATTTGTTACCTTAAATAAAATTTTAAGGAATGTCAATTATGGAGGCATCTATCCCGATTGGGCGAGGTAAATCAGCCCGACGAGCCTATGGTATTGACGAGATTGCCCTAGTGCCGGGGGCGGGTACCCTTGACCCAGCATTGACCGATACCACGTGGTCGGTGGGGGGGATTGAGCGGGAAATTCCCATCATTGCCAGTGCCATGGACGGGGTGGTGGACGGCAAGGTGGCGGTACTCCTGACGGAATTGGGGGCGTTGGGGGTGCTTAATTTGGAGGGATTGCAAACCCGTTACGAAAACCCCGAACCGGTGCTGGAGCGGATTACCCAGGTGGGGAATGAGGAATTTGTCAGTCTGATGCAACAGTTGTACCAGGAGCCGATTCAGCCGGAGTTGGTCACGGCTCGAATTCGGGAAATCAAACAGCGGGGTGGCATTGCCGCCGTCAGTAGTACTCCCGGTCGAGCAAGTAGGTTGGGAACCTTGGCGGCCGAAGCCGGAGCCGATTTATTTTTCGTCCAAGCGACGGTGGTTTCGACGGCCCATTTGGCACAGCCGGGCGTGGAGTCCCTGGATTTACATCGCTTTTGCCAGGAAATGCCCATCCCGGTGGTGTTGGGCAATTGTGTCACCTACGGGGTGGCGTTGAATTTGATGAAAGCGGGAGCCGCCGCCGTTTTGGTGGGCATTGGGCCGGGGGCGGCCTGTACCTCCCGGGGCGTCCTGGGGGTGGGGGTACCGCAAGCGACCGCCATCGCCGATTGTGCCGCCGCCCGTGCGGACTACTATGAACAAACCGGTCGCTATGTCCCGGTGATTGCCGATGGAGGCTTGGTGACGGGTGGGGATATCTGTAAAGCGATTGCCTGCGGTGCCGATGGGGTGATGATTGGTTCGCCCTTGGCACGGGCGCAGGAGGCTCCCGGACGGGGGTACCACTGGGGCATGGCCACGCCAAGTCCGGTTTTACCGCGAGGAACCCGCATTCGGGTCGGGACAACCGGCACCCTGGCGCAGATTCTCCGTGGCCCAGCAGTTTTAGACGATGGCACCCACAACCTCCTGGGGGCGTTGAAAAACAGCATGGCAACGGTGGGGGCAAAAAATCTGCGGGAAATGCAACAAACCGAAGTGGTGATTGCTCCATCTCTGCTGACGGAGGGGAAGGTGTATCAACGGGCGCAGAAGTTGGGTATGGGTAAATAATTTAGTACAAAGTCATTCAAATCCACTCCGGCGTTTGTGACCGCAATGTACTGTGAGTGTGGGGGTGAGGCCAATCCTTAAGAAATACTGACAGGGGGCTAGTCTTGTCGGAAAAAATTTGATTATAATATCAGAGTGCGGAGACGCAAGTTTCCGTTCACTCCTCACACCACACTCTGGCCTAAGCTTGTGCTTAGGTCTTTTTTTGCCCATTTTTACTGAGTATAGGGAACCCCGCGTTTTTGTGGTAAGATCAAATCTGCTAATAATTCTCGAGAGGATGGATGCTTATGTCTGATGCCGCCGCCGTCACCGATGCAACCTTTGAACAGGAGGTAATTCACAGCCCGATCCCGGTGCTGGTTGACTTTTGGGCACCTTGGTGTGGGCCGTGTCGCATGGTGGCTCCGGTGGTAGATGAGATTGCTAGGGAGTTTGAAGGCCGGGTAAAAGTGGTCAAACTCAACACCGATGACAATCCCAAAACCGCCAACGAGTACGGCATTCGGAGCATTCCTACCCTGATGATTTTTAAGGGCGGCCAAAAAGTGGACGTGGTGATGGGAGCGGTGCCCAAAACCACCTTGGTCAAAGCCCTACAGCAACAGTTATCTGCGTAATTTTTTAGGAGAATCACGATTACTATGGCACGGCGTTGTCAACTGACCGGCAAACGGGCAAATAATGCGTTTTCCGTCTCCCACTCCCACCGGCGCACGAAGCGTCTCCAGGAAGTGAATTTGCAATGGAAGCGGGTTTGGTGGCCGGAGGGGCAACGCTGGGTACGCCTGCGGCTATCCACCCAAGCAATTCGCACCTTACAACGGCGGGGTCTGCAGGCGATGGCACAGTCGGCGGGGATTGACCTCAACCGTCTGTGATGCCGTCATTTCGCATTGGCAATGGTTATGACATTCACCGGCTGGTACCGGAACGAGCGTTGATCTTGGGCGGGGTCAACATTCCCCACCATCGGGGTTTGTTAGGGCATAGTGATGCTGATGTTCTCACCCATGCCATCATGGATGCCCTGTTGGGAGCCTTAAGTTTGGGGGATATTGGGCATTACTTTCCCCCGGATGACCCTCAGTGGGCGGGTGCGGACAGCATTCAGCTCCTGACCCAGGTGCGGCGGTTGGTCACCCAGCAGGGCTGGCAGGTGGCCAATGTGGACACGGTGGTGGTGGCGGAACGCCCGAAGTTGAAACCCCACATCCCGGCGATGAAAACCCGATTGGCCGAAGCCTTGGGGGTAGCGGCAGAGCAAGTCGGTGTGAAGGCGACCACGAATGAACAGTTGGGACCAGTGGGACGAGAAGAGGGGATTGCTGCCTATGCAGTGGCTTTATTGGTATCGGTGAACAGTTGACGGATTCGGGAAATTTGATTAAGCTGGGAAGCGTCAAACCATTGGTTTATCGCAGTTCACAGCCTTGAATAAAAAGCGAGTGCTACGCTTAAACCAGGTTCATGGTTGGGAGATTCTTAATTTTTTTTTGGTGAGGCGTAACGTATGAATAAAGAAGAGTTAGTCACGGAAGTTGCCTCGAAGGCGGGGACAACGAAAAAAGTGGCTGAATCGGTGCTGGATGCAACCCTGGAAGCAATTATTAATTCTGTAGCCGAAGGGCAGAAGGTGACCTTAGTAGGATTTGGCTCCTTTGAAGCCCGCAAACGCCAAGCGCGTGAAGGTCGCAACCCCGGTACCGGCGACCCCTTGCATATTCCAGCCAAAACCGTTCCCACCTTTTCGGCAGGCAAGTTATTCCGGGAAAAAGTAGCCGATGGCGGCGCCGGGAACAATTAACCTACAACCAAGTACTGCGCCAACTCCACTGCCGGGGTGCGATACCACGTTGCTAAGGTGGCTAATTCTGCCTGGACGGAGCGAGTATCGGGCCACGTGGGCGCATCATAACCGAGTTCCCGCAACCCTGCGACCAACACCTGCGGGTTGACCCAATACCGTTGCCCCAACGCCAGCAGATTCCAGGGTGTCCCGTTGCTCTGGCTCAGTGCCTGGGCAAGCCATTGGTGAATCTGGGGAACCGTCGGCAGGGGAGGAACCGCCGGGTGGACATACAGGGTTTGGGGTTGTGCCAGCGCCACCAACCAGCGCAGATAGATGGGGTCAGGGGGTAAGGTCCACAGGATCATGCCAGCATACCGCCCCTGGGGACGGTCGTAATCTACATGAGCATAATGGGAAAATTCTGGGCGTTGATAACCGTACAATAGCCACTTTTTGTCAGTATGCTGGCTTAACAATTGCATCGGATTATCCAGGGGCAGACAGGCGGGAATCTGGGTAATGGGGGGCGGGGGTTTAATCTCCAATTCAGGCAGGGGGTAACGTACTCCCACCAGTTGCAACTCCAGGCTGGTTTGTCCCTGAAATTCGTTGGGACGCAATGTATAGGCAATGTCGAGACAATCGGGCAGAGGGAGATAGTTCCCCCATCCCCACGCCAAGACCTTTTTTTGACCCGTCTCGTCCGCTACGGTTAACTTGGCGTGGTTTTGCTCTCTGCCAATCACCTGTTGTTCCAGGATGCGCACCCGCCGACTCCAGAACTGGGGGGCGGGATTGTCCATGCCGTAGGGCTGGAGCCGTTGCAGTTCGTCATACAATGCCAGGGTGAGTTCGCCCACCTG
>JAUQVQ010000041.1:0-9075 GCA_039794725.1 Gloeomargarita sp. HHBFW_bins_162 | reverse complement strand
TTGATTCATGGCCGGGTGAAGCAACAGACCGCCGTTGGCAATCTCTCTATGAAACAATTTTGCAGGGGAATCAGCAGATGAATTTGACCCGGATTACCGCACCGCAAGACTTTTGGGAAAAACATCTGTGGGACAGTGCCCAAGGGATTTCTCCCTATTTAGGAATTACCGATCCTTGGCAAGTCATTGATGTGGGTACAGGGGCAGGTTTTCCGGGGTTAGTGGTAGCTATGTTGCAACCTCATTGGCAGGTGACGTTACTGGATTCTCGCCGCAAAAAAACCCGTTTTTTAGAACAAGCGATTGCGGATTTACACTTAGAAAATGTCAGGATTCTTACGGGGCGGGCAGAAGTTTTGGGGGCAGATTTACCCCATCAGCGGGCGTATGATTTGGTACTATTGCGAGCGGTTGCCCCGGTGCAGGAAGCCCTTCGCTATGGCACGCCTTTTCTCAAACCGGGTGGGCATTTGGTACTCTATCAGGGGCATTGGACAGCGGCGCAAACCGAGGCATTGACCCCGCATCTCCAGGGATTAACCCTGACGCAAATTGATGCCCAAACCACACCGTTAACCCAAGGGGTACGCCACTATTTGCACTTGACGGGGAACTTCCCCCGCTGGGCTGATTCATAATGGGAGTAATCTTGGCGGAGGTTAACATGCGCTCTCTCGCTCTGGTGGTTGCCTTAGCAGTCCTTAGTGTCCCGGCGTTACCTACGTTGCCCACCTTGGCGCAATCCAATCCTAATCGTTTTCAAACTATTGCCAATCTGAAACGGGCGCAAAATTTAGCACGGATGGCCGGGGAACGAGCCAACGGGGGGATTGCCGTTTATCGCACGGAACCGGCGATGCACCAAACGGTGGGAACGATTGGCGAAGCCCGCTATGAAGACGTGGGGGATGCCTGGATTTTTACCTTCCGGGGCGGCTCACCGGAGGAAACAGCAGCGGGTCGCTATTCAATTCGCACGGTGGTACGGGTAGATAAAGGGTCATTCCGAACCACCATTTTGAGTAACGAACGGATTTAGGTTCAGTTAGTAGGAAACACAAACGGGGAGGAACGGTGATGAGAAAAATCGGGCTTGCATTGATGACAGCGTTAACAATTTGGTTCACCACGATACCGGCAGAGGCGGGTGACCCCTTTCGCCGCAAACCTCCCCGTCCCATTGATAGCCAGACCGAACAGGTTTTTGAGCAGGTCTTTTTGTACGGCAATTACTCGCAAGCCCGTAGTGTTTTAACGGAATTGCTAACTAAAAATCCTTCGGAACCTTTGGTGTATGCTCTGCAAGCATCCATCGCCTATTTGGATGGGGATTTGACCACGATGGCACAGGCGGCGGCTCAGACTATGAAAACGGCAGAAGCTCTGCAAAAAACTGACCCGCTCCGAGGGCATTTGTACGTGGGGGTAGCCCACTTTTTGGAAGGGGGGGTTGTGGCAACAGAGAACCGGAAAAATTTACTGGTTGTTGTCCCCCAATTGCTAGATAAAGTGCGGGTGGCTTTGGAAGCCTTTGATAAAGCGGCGCAGGTAAATCCGAATGATCCAGAGTTAAATTTGATCCGAGGGTTTGCCGATTTATTATTAGCGATTAATATCCCCTTTAGTAATGTGGGGGATGCAGTTAGTCGTCTGCGAAATTCGGGTGCGCCCCCCTATCTTGTACATCGGGGTTTGGCCTTAGCCTATCGGGATTTGAAACAGTTCCCGGAAGCGTTAGAAGAGGTCAATAAAGCTCTGGAAGCCGCTCCCAATCATCCAGAATTACATTACCTCAAAGCGCAGATTTTAGTAGGGCAACAGAATTTTTCTGAAGGGGTGCAATGGTTTGACCAAGCCCTAGCAATGGAACCGCAATTACCGCCGTCTTTAGTGCGGCAAATTCGGCGGGAACGGGAGCGGGCACAACGACGGTTAGTGGCCACGCCCCAATGAATATCCAATTCCGGGAAGTAGATGTGTTTAATCTGTGGATATGGCTGGAATTTCCCCAGCCTCCCACCGAGCAGGAACGGCAGTATGTGGAAGAGATTTTTAGCTCTTGGTTTTTGTTAGGAAAATTGGGGGGATTTAACGCCGAAAATTTACAAATTCAAGAGCAGGGGTATGACCTCAATTTTTTCCCGTATAGTCCAGAAACCAGTGAATCAGCCTTCCTAGCTGTGATGCACAATATGGGGGATGTGGAGTACAAAGAAAACTGGGCACGTTGTTGGTTTGATTTAGGCACGAGCGATGGCTTGGCGTTGGATGTGTTATTAAACGTCCTGCGGCAATTTTCCCAGGAATATGTCCCGCTCAAAACCGTGATTATTGGTGGGGTTAATTCCGATTGGCCGGTGGAGCATTGTGAACCCGAATCGCCCCTCAATGGTAATTTTTGAACCCCAAATGAATTAACACCTGCACCAAATGGTCGGGCAGGGGGGCAGTTATGGTTAATTCTTCCCCCGATTGGGGATGCTGAAGATGCAACCGCCAGGCGTGCAGGGCTTGTCCCGCTAATTTTTGCGTCAATTTGCGGCTGGAACTATACACGGGATCGCCCACCAAGGGATGCCCCAAATGATGGCAATGCACCCGGATTTGATGGGTTCTACCCGTTTCCAAACGAAAGCGCACCCAGCTATACACCCCTTGCGTTTCTAACACCTGCCAATGGGTGACGGCAGGTCGCCCGGTGGGAATCACCGCCATTTTTTGCCGCTGGTGGGGATGTCGCCCAATCGGAGCCGTGATGGTTCCCATTTCTTGGGGCAATCGCCCGTGAATCAAACCCAGATATTCCCGCCCCATGGAGCGGGTTTGGATTTGGCGTTGTAAATGCTGGTGCGCCTGAATCGTCTTGGCTACGACCATCACACCCGTTGTATCTTTGTCCAAACGGTGCACAATGCCAGGACGTTGTTTGTCCCCCATCTCCAGTAAATCAGGGCAATGGGCGAGCAGGGCATTCACCAACGTTCCCTCCCAGTGGCCGGGAGCCGGATGAACGACTAACCCCGCCGGTTTATTGAGAATCAGTAACTGGTCATCTTCGTACAAAATATCCAGGGGCAAGGCTTGGGCGGGCGTATCCACAGGTTCCGGGGCGGGAATGTACATCTGCACCCAATCGCCGGGACGCAGGGGATGATTTTTGTCGGTTTGTACCTGCTGGTTAATGTGAACGTGCCCCTGCTGGATGAGTTTTTGAATGCGACTACGGGACATATCCGGCCACTGCTGGGCTAACCCCTGATCGAGGCGGGGCATGGGCACAACCACCTGAAATTCCCGCACGTTCATCGTTAATTCCAAGTTCTATAGCAATCCTAAAAGATTCGAGAACAAAGAAGCGAGAAAGAACCAAATACGGGGGCAACGCCCCTGCTACCCTTGTTGCCAATTCAAAAGGGATTGCTATATGGCAATCTTAAAAGATTAAAGAATGGGCACCTCTATTTAGGGAACCTCTAAAAATTGGCAATTAGCGGTCGCAGGGGGGCCCCCCCCGTCTCTGGTTCTCCGTAATCTCTAGATTCCAGTTAAGAGATTCTTGGCTCGCTTGAATAAATAGAGGTGCCCTTAAGAATTTGCCTCGAAGACTCCCCTAGCTTACAACGCTATTGGCAAGATAATTTTACCGATTGCTATAGATTAGCCCGAAGACGCTTAGTCCTCAACTCCAATTATAGTAATTAGGGAACCTCTATTAATTAGTAATTAGCGGTCGCAGGGGGGCACCCCCCGTCTCTGGTTCTCCCTAATTTCTGGATTCGCACTAAGAGATTCTGTAGCCGCTTGAATAAATAGAGGTGCCCATTATTCATTCCCTGAAACCCGTCCCTTCTCAACTCAACCGGAACAACTTTTGAACGATGTTTTTTGGGAGTAGGTTGCCATTCGGTTTATCCTGGGTGAGAGATTCTAATACTGAAATGGGGAACTTTTTCAGCGTAGCGGCGACCAACACAGCAACGGAGGTAGAACGCATGAAACGACAACATCATGGGTGGTGGGGAATCGGATTAGCCATCGGCTTGGGGTTGAGCATTGCCCCGGCGACTTGGGCGCAAGCTCCCACGGTCGAATCCCTACTCCAACGGGCGGTGGAACGGGGGCAGCGGGGGGATTTTGAGGCGGCCATTTTGGAACTCAATCAGGTGATTAAACTTGCTCCCAATAATGCAACAGCCTTTACTCTGCGGGGCGTTGCCTACACTAATATGGGGAATGCGAAACAGGCATTAGAGGACTTTACCAAAGCGATTCAACTCGCTCCTAAAGCGGCGGCTCCCTACGGTTATCGGGGGATTGTGCGGCGGCAAATGATGGATTTACCGGGGGCATTGGCGGATGTGAATGAAGCCATTAAAATTGACGGCAAAAATCCGGGTTTTTATTCCTTCCGTGGGGCACTCCATGCGGATGCGGGCGACCGAGCCAGGGCGATTAGTGATTTTCAACAGGCGGCCAAACTATTCGGCGAGCGGGGCGATACGGAAGGGGTGAAGGAAATGCAGGAATTTATCGCCATTTTGGAAAAACAACCAGAGGCCACTCCCAGTCCTGCGCCCCAAAGACCAGCCACCCAAGCGGCTCCTCTGCAACCGGCGCAACCCAAATAAGTCGTGCCTGACCGGGAACCCTGGCCGAGTTTGGTACTCTACCATCTGTTCAAATGGCCGGTGGTAGCTCCCACGTTTTGGCTGTACTTACGGGGACGGGTGGAAGGGTTTGCCCATGTGCCCCGGCGGGGAGCGTTTTTAGCGGTGTGCAACCACGCCAGCGACTTTGACCCCCCCCTGGTGTCCTGTGCCTTGGGGCGACCCGTAGCCTATATGGCGAAAGAAGAACTGTTCCGGGTGCCGGTGTTTGCCACGTTGATCCGGTGGTATGGGGCATTTCCGGTGCGGCGGGGCACCTCCGACAAACAGGCGATTCAGGCGGCGTTAACGGCCTTAAAACAGGGCTGGGCCACCGGGATTTTTCTCTCCGGCACCCGCACCCCCGATGGCCGAGTGACGGAACCGAAACTGGGAGCGGCTCTAATTGCGGCCAAAGCCCAAGTCCCACTTCTGCCCGTGATGCTCTGGGGCACCCAACACATTCGCCCCGCCGGTCGGGTCTGGCCTCGTTCCACACCCGTAACCATCCGCATTGGGGAGCTATTGCCCCCGCCCCCCGATACCCAGCGAGCCACGTTGGAGCGGGTAAGCTGGGACTGTTGCCGGATTTTGAACCACCTGCACGACCTGGGGCGTTAACCCTTTGGCCGGTTTTGCCACCAATTCAATGCGCCGGTCACTAAGGCTCCCAACATGAACACACCGATTGCCGGTTGCCACAGGGGTTGCCACAGGAAAACCCACGTTTCCCACAATTGCGGCCAGAAGCCTTGACCCAGCAACGCCAGCGCAAACCAGGCAAACCCCGCCAACACCAGGAAAACATCCAGCATTAGCAGGGTAGTCAGCCAGCGTTGGGAACGTTCACGCATCGGTTGCGCCCAAAACGGCGGCAGATTTCTGCCGGTCCAACTTAAACATCATCACCGCCAAGGGGGGCAAACACAAATCCAGAGAACAAGGCCGCCCGTGATAGCCCCATTCGTCCGTCCATTTACCGCCCAAATTCCCCATATTAGAACCGCCAAACTCGCGGGCATCGCTGTTAAACACTTCCCGATAAAAGCCCGGTTCCGGTACGCCAATCCGGTAATGGGCATGGGGTTGGGGCGTAAAATTACACACCACAATTAAATAATTACTGCGGTCTTTGTCGTAGCGAATGTAGGAAACCACACTGTGGCGATTGTCCGAACAGTCAATCCACTCAAACCCATCGAGAGTGAAATCTTGGGTATAAAGTGCCGGTTCCTGACGGTACAAATGCACCAAGGTTGTGAGGTATTTTTTCAGGGTTTGATGGCGGTCATATTGCAGTAAATGCCACTCCAAATCCCCCCACACATTCCATTCCTGCCACTGCCCAAATTCCATCCCCATAAATAGGGTTTTCTTGCCCGGATGGGTGAACATATAGGCAAATAAGGCGCGCATATTGGCAAACTTTTGCCACTCATCCCCCGGCATTTTCGACATCAAACTGGCCTTGCCATGCACCACCTCATCGTGGGAAAGAGCCAGCATAAAATTCTCACTAAAGGCATACCAAATACTGAAGGTGATGTTGTTTTGATGAAACTGCCGGAACCAGGGGTCCATGCGGAAATAATCTAAGGTATCGTGCATCCAGCCCATGTTCCATTTCAGGTTAAATCCCAACCCGCCCACGTAGGTCGGCCAGGACACCATCGGCCAAGCGGTTGACTCCTCCGCAATGGATAGAATACCGGGGAAATAACTGAAAATCACATGGTTGACCTGCCGCAGAAAATCCACCGCTTCGATGTGTTCTCTGCCCCCGTATTGATTGGCAACCCACTCCCCATCCTTGCGCCCGTAATCCAAATAAATCATGGACGCAACCGCATCTACCCTAATACCATCAATGTGGTATTTATCAAACCAGAACAGGGCATTGGCAACTAAGAAATTCCGCACTTCCGGGCGACCGTAATCAAACACCAACGTTCCCCATTCCTTGTGTTCACCCTTGCGGGGGTCGCTGTATTCGTACAGGTGCGTCCCATCAAAAAACGCTAACCCATGCCCATCTTTCGGGAAATGCCCCGGCACCCAATCCACAATCACCCCAATCCCGTTTTGGTGACATTGATCCACAAAATACATGAAATCCTGGGGGGAACCATAACGGGAGGTGGCCGCATAATAACTCACCACTTGATAGCCCCAAGAACCATCAAAGGGGTAGTCGGCAACCGGCAACAATTCCACATGGGTAAAGCCCATTTCTTTCACGTAGGGAATTAACTCGTGCGCCAATTCCCGGTAGGTTAAATACCGGGCACCCGGATTCAACTCCGAGACCGCAACCGGTTCCGTGCCATCCGGGGTCGGCGCATCAAATGCCCGGTGCAACCACGACCCCAAATGCACTTCGTAAACCGCAATCGGTTGGGTCAAAATATCCGTATGCCGCCGCCGTTCCAACCATTCCTGATCCCCCCATTCGTAACGGTCTAAATTACTGACAATCGAGGCGGTTTTCGGGCGCACTTCCTGTTGGAAACTAAAGGGGTCAGATTTTTCGTAAATATGCCCTTCCCAATTTTTGATCTCATATTTGTATTTCGTACCTTCCGGCAATTCCGGGATAAATAATTCCCAAATGCCCGTATGCCCTTTCCGCATCTGGTGCAATCGCCCGTCCCAATTATTAAAATCCCCAATCACCGAGACGTTGCGCGCATTGGGCGCCCAGACCGCAAAATAGACCCCCGGTACGCCGTCTAAAATCGTTAAATGACTCCCTAATTTTTCATAAATGCGGTGATGATTCCCCTCCCCAAATAAATGCAGGTCAAAATCAGTTAATTTCGGCGTTTTGAAACTGTAGGGGTCATAAAAAACCCGCTCCCGTTCCCCTTCGAGTACCCGCAGTTGATAATTCGGCAATTCAGCCACCGGCAACACACACTCAAACAAATGGGGGTCCTGCTTGGCCGTCATGGGAAATTCCTGGCGCAAGGTGGGGCACACCACCCAAGCCGCCTGGGCACGGGGCAAATAGGCACGAATCTGCCATTGGGTCTGCCCGTCAATCTCGACCGCATGGGGGCCGAGGACGGCAAACGGGTCGTGGTGCTGGTTACGGACTAACAAGTCCACCTGGTCTTGGCTCAGAAGCATGGTCATGGACAATCAACCGCCTCAAAATGTAGGTCTAAATCTAAAGAAACTTGGAAAATCCTACCAAATCCCTCTGGCTTCAGGGTACAGGAACTCTGCGCCTTGTGATCCGTCTCGGAGGATAACGGTGATCCACCACCGCGAACACAGGGCAGTCCACCCCCTACAATAGGGGCAACGATGTGTAAATGTTCGGTAAATCCGTTGGGAGCTTTTGGTATGTGGAGCGCAAAACAAATCCAGGGTGGGGTCGTAGGCTTGGGGATGCTGATGGGAATGCTCGGCTTCCTGCCCGCGGCGGAAGCGAATCCGAAACGATTGACGTTTTACTGTGGTACGAGCCAGGGGGCACCCGCTACCCTCGCCAAATCCGGCAACCGGGTCGTGCCCATTATCCGCTGGACGTCTGATACCTTTAGCGATAGTGGGTTTACCGCCGAACGCCGTTGCCAAGAGGTATCCAAGCGGTTTCAAACCTACTACGACGACGGCAGTTTAAGTTTCATCACCACCGGGCGGATGAACGGTCAAAACGTGGTCTGTGTGGCGCGGAGCAATGGCGGCCCCTGTGCCGGGTTACTCTTTACCCTGAAACCGGGAAGCAACCCCACCCAGGTGATTAACCAGTTATTCAACATCCGCACCCGGGCGGCGGGTCCCCTCAACGAAACCACGGCTCGTCCCTACGTGGACTTCAACGAATTTCTCGCTGGCGAAGAAACTCCTGAACCCACCCCGTAACCCTTGAAACCTCGGCACATCTGGCTCTGGCTGTTGGGTCTGGGGCTGTTGGCAGGGGTTGGCCTCTGGGAATGGCGACCGGCGCGACCGCCCCGCCCACCGATTCCCCACTTGGCCGCACCGCTGGTGAACCGGCTCGCCCAGAGCGTCACCGTCAAAGTCATCGTCGGGCAAAATTGGGGTTCCGGGGTTCTGGTGGCTCGGCAGGGAGCAACCTACACCCTGGTCACCAACCAGCACGTTTTGGACGGGGATAGCCAAGCGAAACAGTACCAAATCCGCACCCCCGATGGCCGCCTTTACCCGGCGCAACCGGTTGCCACCAAGCCGACCCCGATGGATGTGGCCGCCCTGCAATTCACCAGCGACCGAACCTACCCTTTGGCCTGCGCCCAACCGCATCTCCCCCCCGTAGGCGAACCGGTTTTTGCCGCCGGTTTTCCCTTTCCCACCGAGGGACAGGCTGATCCGGGGTTTGTGTTCACGGCGGGGCAGGTGGGATTGGTTTTACCGCAATCCTTGGAAGGGGGTTACCGCCTCGGTTATACCAACACGGTGG
>JAUQVQ010000040.1:0-9107 GCA_039794725.1 Gloeomargarita sp. HHBFW_bins_162 | reverse complement strand
GAGGTCGCCGGAGCCTAGCCCCACCTCTGGTTTTCCCTCATTTTTTGTCCTGGAACCTTTGCGGATTGCCGTAGAGGTACCCTACAAAGATTGAGAGTTTCAACGGATTGATGATAATGGCACCATCGCACCACCAATAATTACAGGGCACTTCTAAAAAGTGTGAATTAGCCGTCGCCGGGGCGCAGTTCTCCGTAATTCGGGCGTTCTGGCAAGAGAATTTTCTTTTGGCTTTGCTAAATATGGCAGTCCTCTTTGAATACGAAACAAAGGTCGCAGGGGCGTTGCCCCTGTATTTGGTTCTTTCTCGCTTCTTTGTTCTCGAATATTTTAGGATTGCTATATTTATGCAAGCCGGTAAAGAATCTTGTAGCAAGAATCCAGAGATTAGGGAGAACCAACGGCGGGGGTAGCAATTGCTGATTATCAGCTAATATGAGATGTCCGTGAGCATAACCGTTTGGGTTAGGGTTCTTCGTGGGTAACACTTTGCTAAGTTGTTTGCATTTCATCTAACAATTCATAACAGTTTATCACCGGGGGCAAAACCGCCCTTTAGAATTTTTAGGTGCATGGAACTGTTGCGTAACCTGGATAGCTATGAGTAACCCTACTGTGATTATTACCGGTACGTCATCCGGGGTCGGATTGTATGCCACCAAAGCCCTAATTGACCGGGGCTGGTTTGTGGTTTGTGCCTGCCGGGATCGGGAGAAAATGACCCAGGCCGCCCAGTCGCTGAACCTCAACCCCCAGCAGTACACCATCCTGCACTTGGACTTGGCTGACTTGAACAGTGTGCGGCACTTCGTTGAGGAATTTCGGAAGTTAGGCCGCCCCTTGCAGGCGTTGGTGTGTAATGCGGCTGTGTATATGCCTCTGCTGAAAGAACCCCTCCGCAGTCCCCAGGGTTATGAATTAAGTGTGGCGACGAATCATCTGGGGCACTTTTTATTATCGTTACTCTTGCTGGAGGATTTGCGAGCCAATCCTGCTCCCGACCGGCGCTTGGTGGTTCTCGGCACAGTGACGGCAAATTCAGAAGAATTGGGTGGCAAAATTCCCATTCCTGCTCCCGCCGATTTAGGCGATTTAGCCGGGTTAGAAGCCGGATTCAAAGCCCCGATTAGCATGATTGATGGCAAGAAATTCAAGCCCGGTAAAGCCTATAAAGATAGCAAACTGTGCAATATGATCATGACTCGGGAATTGCACCGGCGCTACCACGAATCCACGGGGATTATCTTTAGTTCCCTCTACCCCGGTTGTGTGGCGGATACACCCCTATTCCGGCACAGTTATCCTCTATTTCAAAAGCTGTTTCCCTGGTTCCAAAAAAATATCACGGGTGGGTATGTCTCTCAAGAATTAGCCGGGGAACGGGTCGCTCAAGTGGTGGCGGATGCGCCGTTTCAACAGTCGGGGGTGCATTGGAGTTGGGGCAATCGTCAGCAGAAAGACGGGAAACCTTTTGTGCAAAAACTCTCGGCTCAAGCCACTGACCAAAAACGAGCCGAACGCCTGTGGGATTTGAGTGCCCAGTTGGTGGGGTTAACAACAGGTAGTCTGGAAGTTCCATCGGCGGGGTGAGGGGATGCCCCATCGCCAATCAAATCTCCGCAACCGCAATGAGATCGGTCAACTGTTGCACCTGGTCTAACGCCAAATTGCCCCCATCCCGGCACAGGTGAATCCCCCGCCACCCCATCGCTCTGGCTCCCAGCACATCCGCTGACCAACTATCGCCGATGTGCCACAGGGGGAAGTCGGGTTGCCCTAGGGATTGCCAGGCCGCCTGAAAAATGGGGGCTTCCGGTTTGGCTGCTCCCACCCGACTGGAAATGGTCACGGTTTGGATCAAATCACTCAACCCCAGTGCCGCCAGGACAGAGTCCAAACGCCCGTCAAAATTGGAAATCACTCCCACCGGAATCCCCTGCGCCTGCCAGTAACGCAGAGCCGGAAGCGTATCAGGGTACAGTTCCCAGGGGTCGGCGGTAGCAAAGGTCGCATACACCTGCGGGAAAAACGCACCGAAATCCTTGATTTGGGCAAGTCCCCCCGCTTGGGCAAACGTCTGTTCCGTAATCCGATACCAATACTCGTACTCCGCTTGGGGAATCAACTCAGGTTCTACGCCTGGGAAAGCCGGTGGGGGAGCGTTGGCAAAACACTGGATAAAGGCTGTTTGTAAGGCTTCGGGGGATACCGTCACCCCGTACCGTTGGGCGCACTCGCTGTAGATTTGGCCGACCGAACCCCGCACCCCAAAGAGCGTTCCCACCGCATCCACAAAGATGGCTCCCGGTTGTACCATCAGGATTCCCGGACAGGTTGCACTGCCGCCAGGGTTCGCAATTTCTGATACTGAGGTTCCGTCACTTTAGCCGGTAAGAGGGGTAGGGGCGACCGGGACACCACGCGCGGCAGGGGACTACCCACCCGTTCCACCGGCATCCGCATCACCAACCGTTCAAAATCACCGGGGTAATGGGGATGGGGTCGCCCCTGGCGTTGCCACAGATTCAACACCTGCTCAACGGAAATACTCTTGTAGCGGGCTTGGTAAAGGGTTTCCACCACCGCCGGACGCACCCACTCAGCGGGATAGGTTTCTGCCCAGGCCTGCACGATTTGAACCGCCTGCATCTCATCCGGTTCATACCGATAGCGCACTAATAACGATGCCACTTCCGCGACAACCCTGGGAATGGAAGATACAGGAGAGAGCATAAATACCATATAGCCCAGTGACGGCACTATAACAGGAGAAACCGGAAATGTCCATTAGCTAAGTCAAGATGAAATAGTTGTATCTGGAGCCATCCCCTCCGGCAGGTAGCCTCTGTCTCTGGTTTATGTTCGCCAGGACATCCTTATACCCCTGTGAATAAAGGCTATGGGACACCTCTGAAAATTGTCAATTAGCGGTCGCAGGGGGGCATCCCCCGCCTCGGGTTCTTTGTAATCTCTGCATTCCCACTTAGAAATTCTCTGCTGAAAATTAGTAATTAGGGGTCGCAGGGGGGCACCCCCCGCCTCGGGTTCTGTTTTATTTTTGAATCTTTCAGGATTGCTACAGAAGACAGAATAGAATAGACCTCTTGCATGATTTATATTCACCCTCACCCCCTGCCCCTCTCCCATCAAGGGAGAGGGGAGAAAACCACAACGGGGCTACGCCCTGCGACCCTTGTTTCACGTTCAAAAAGGACTGTTGTATTCACCCTCACCCCCTGCCCCTCTCCCATCAAGGGAGAGGGGAGAAAATCCCAAATGGGGCTACGCCCTGCGACCCTGGTTTCATAATTCAAAAAGGACTGCTATAGGGTTGCGTTAGCCTAATGGGCGGCACCTCTATAAATTGCGAATAAGCGGTCGCAGGGGGGCACCCCCCGCCTCGGGTTCTTTGTAATCTCTGCATTCCCACTTAGAAATTCTCTGCTGAAAATTAGTAATTAGGGGTTGCAGGGCGGGTACCTCCCGTCTCTGGTTCTGTTTTATTTTTGAATCTTTCAGGATTGCTACAGAAGACGTAATAGAATAGACCTCTTGCATGATTTATATTCACCCTCACCCCCTGCCCCTCTCCCATCAAGGGAGAGGGGAGAAAATCCCAAATGGGGCTACGCCCTGCGACCCTGGTTTCACATGCAAAAAGGACTGCTATAGGGTTGCGTCAGTCTAATGGGCGGCACCTCTATAAATTGCGAATAAGCGGTCGCAGGGGGGCACCCCCCGCCTCGGGTTCTCCATAATCTCTACATTCCCACTTAGAAATTCTCTGCTAAAAATTAGTAATTAGGGGTCGCAGGGCGGGTACCTCCCGTCTCTGGTTCTGTTTTATTTTTGAATCTTTCAGGATTGCTACAGAAGACAGAATAGAATAGACCTCTTGCATGATTTATATTCACCCTCACCCCCGACCCCTCTCCCATCAAGGGAGAGGGGAGAAAACCACAACGGGACTACGCCCTGCGACCCTTGTTTCACGTTCAAAAAGGACTGCTGTATTCACCCTCACCCCCTGCCCCTCTCCCATCAAGGGAGAGGGGAGAAAATCCCAAACGGGGCTACGCCCTGCGACCCTGGTTTCACATGCAAAAAGGACTGCTATAGGGTTGCGTCAGTCTAATGGGCGGCACCCCTATAAATTGCGAATAAGCGGTCGCAGAGGGGCACCCCCCGCCTCGGGTTCTTTGTAATCTCTGCATTCCCACTCAGAAATTCTCTGCCCGCTTGCATAAATACAGCAATCCGACCTGGAACCCTTATTGCCGATTCACAAGGGATTGCTGTAGAGGTACCCTATATTTAGTATTCAGGACAGTGTATAGGCAAATCCGATGATCCGACCCCGCCACCATTCCCTCTGGAGTTTTGTGTGTCTAGGTGCGATTTTATTCTCGGGACAAGCCGGGCGGGCAACCGCTGACTATACGGTGGTGGACGAATTCGGTCAGGGTCAGTACCGGGTCAATCCCCACCAGATTTTCCGGGAGCAAGCCCTACCGCCCGGCCAAGTGACGTTTGACCCCCAAGAATTGCTGATTGTGTTGATCAATACCCGCCGTTATTTCCGGGAGCAGGGGGAACGGGATGCGGTGATCCAACGGCCGGGTATTCTCGGGGGGCTGGGGATTCAGGTGGCTGATGTCACCCGCACGTTGGATTTTATGATTGATACCCTTTTAGACGACCTCACCCAGGCGCAACCGATTCGGTTACATAATCCTGAGTTTATTCGGACGCATTTTCGGGTGTTGGGTTGGCAGGCCTATCGCCCTGAGGGGGGGACTTCGCCCCAACTGCGTTTAACCAAGTATGCGGTCTTTCGCCACCGAGGGACACGCCAACCCCAAGGGGAGTATGTTTATCCGTTGTACAGCATTAATGATGAGTGGGCACCGGAAGAATTTTATAAAAAATACACGAAACAGGAGGTGTTGGCGGGAGCCTATGCCCCCGGTCGTCCCGATGCCGCCAAAGTTACTCCTCTGGCTTATTTGACCCGCTCGGGTTTGGAAGAAGCGTTACTGCAAGGAACCATTTTGGTGCACTTTCCCGACCGGACGACCAGCTATTTTAATGTGGACCGCAATAATGGCATCGCCTTTGTGCGGGGGGTGTCACCCTGGGAGCAAAAGCGGTACTGGTATTTTCGGGAAGTGAATGCCATCCGGGGCTATGGCAGTGAAATTGGCAATAAAATTCCCATTCGTCCGGGGGTGACGTTTGCGGGGGATGTGTGGAATGTAGGGTTGGGGCGCATTGTGGTCTGGGAACGCTCGCCGGGGCAGTTGATGTTGGGGGCGATTGCCGACACTGGCGGGGCATTTTTACCGAATTTGGCGCAGTTGGATTACTTGGCGGGGATTTTTAATGGGCGGCAGGAGTTTTTTGCCTACAACCGCCGCTTACCGGAATACACCCAAGCCTATATTCTTATTCTCAAAGAAAAAGAGTAACCAGCCTGTATAGCAATCCCTTTTGAATTGGCAACAAGGATCGCAGGGGCGTTGCCCCCGTATTTGGTTGTTTCTTTCCTCTTTGTTTTCGAATCGTTTAGGATTGCTATATTCTCATTCTCAAAGAAAAAGAGTAAATTTAGAAGCATCCGCAACGTTGGCTCGGTTGCTAGTTTTGTATCCTTATTGCGTCTGTGCTGTCATCTGCCTCGCCTGCCCATTTGATTCGGCTGTCGCCAGAGGGCAAACCCATCGAGACTTTTATCTTGGTGGGGACAACGTCCTGGACGGTAGGGCGCAGTGACCGGGCGGCAATTGTGCTGAATAATCCGTGGATTTCTCGGATGCACGCCCTGATCCAACGGCTGGAAAGTGGTGAATTTTTTGTGATTGATTTGGGCAGTCGCAACGGCACTTTTGTCAATGGCCGCCGGGTGACCGTACCGATGCGATTGCAACACCGGGATGAGGTGATGTTTGGGGAAACCCGGATGCAATTTACCTGTCACGCCCCCCGCACTAGTACGCCCCTGAGACCGGAACTGGTGGCCGAGTGGGACCGGGCAACCTCGGCGATGAAGGTACGCTGTTTGATTACGGTGGTGGTGATGGATTTGCGGGATTTTACCCCCTTGACCCGGCAAGTACCGGAGGAATTGCTGGCGCAGGTGGTGGGGACGTGGTTTCGGCAGGCAGGCGATATTTTGCAACGCTACGGCTCCCAGGTGGATAAGTACATTGGCGATGCGGTGATGGCAGTGTGGGTGCATCCCCAAAACGTGCCTTATCCTTACGATCTGTTGCGAATTTTGAAAGCAGTTTTGGCGATTGAAAAGACCACCAGTAATTTGCATTTGCAGTATCCTTTGCCCTTTGCCCTGCGGATGGGAACCGGTATCAATACCGGCTATGCCATGGTGGGAAATACGGGAAGCGGCCACCGCCCGGAATACACCGCCATTGGCGATACGGTCAATTTGGCTTTTCAACTCGAAGCGGCGACCAAAACCCTCAACTGTGATATTTTGCTCGGAGAAGCCACCCATGAGTATCTCGTGGCGGCGGATTTGGCCGCTTGGCTGCAACCAATGCAAATCGAATTGAAGTATCAGCGCGAACCCCTGACCATTTGGGGCGGTACCTATTCCGAATTAAAGACTTTTTTACACACCTACGGCTTCGCCGAACCCCCGACCCAAAATCCCGCATCCGAAGGTCATGGGTTTGTGTAGGATAGGATCAAAATCAGTGTCACTGAGCGGGTATGGGGCACAGACGTATTGGGGTATTGGCATGACCAAGGTACAAGACCCCTGGATTGGGCGGCTCTTGGCTAAGCGGTACAAATTGCAAGCCATTGTCGGACGGGGCAGTATGGGCAAGGTCTATCAGGCTGCCGATACGGTATTGGGCGGCGTGGCGGTGGCGGTGAAATTTTTGTCCCAGGCGTTGATGGATGAAAAGGGGAAAGAACGGTTCGCCAGTGAAGCCCGTGCCTGTGCCCTCTTGGGGAATAAAAGTATTCACATTGTCCGAGTGATGGATTACGGGGTGGATGAGACCGAACTGCCCTTTTATGTCATGGAGTACCTGCAAGGGGAAAGCCTGCGGGAAATGATCGATGTCCAGCCTTTGACCATTGAACAGTTTTTACCCCTCGCCCAACAGATTGCCCGGGGATTGCAAGTCGCGCACCAGGGAATTGAGGTGGATGGCCGGGTATGGAGTGTGGTGCATCGGGACATCAAACCCAGCAATATCTTTGTGGTGCGTGACCCGGGGTTGGGGATGCTGGCCAAAATTCTGGATTTTGGCATTGCTAAATTCGTCAACGAAAACCCTGAGAGTAACCAAACCTCCCACTTTACCGGCACCCTTGCCTACTGTTCCCCAGAGCAACTCGAAGGCCGCAGTTTAGACCAACGCTCGGACATTTACAGCCTTGGGGTGATGATGTTTGAAATGCTCACCGGCCAAGTGCCCATCCAAGCCCCCATTGAATCCATCGGTGCCTGGTACCGAGCACACCACATGCAAGCCCCCCCCACCCTCCAGTCCGTCAACCCCAAACTCCCCAAAAATGCCGAGTTGGAACAATTAATCCAACATTGCCTCGCCAAGGACCCCAACGACCGCCCCGCCAACATGGCAGAAGTTATTCAGGGGTTAGACCGGGTGGAACAAAGTCTGCGCCCCAAAGCCACTCCCACTGTTCCCACCAACGACCTCACCTACCATCCGCAAGTTTCTACCGGCCCCAGTTTGGAACGCGCCGTTGACTCGTGGGATTTACTCAGTTGGCCGCCGGATAAACCCATTCAGAAAATCGTCTTTCCAAAACTTATTCCGGTGGGTTCCTCCCAAATTCCTAGTCTGTGGGCGATGTTGCCCCAGGATGAAATTAACCAACGGGTGTTGAATCGCTGTTACAACCAGTTTTTGTTTACCTCGGCACCCCATCCCATGGTGTTGTGGATTACGGCTCTGTATCAGGTGAAACAGGAACCCCGCTGGTTGCCTTGTTACTTAGATTTGAAGCGAGCGGACGGTCAGGAAATCTGTCGCTTTTTGGGGGAAATCGGTCACTACTATCTACTGTTATTTTCTTTGGAAGAACCGGGGAAATTCCGCCACCGCATGGAAGTTTCGATTGCCACCGCCCAACGCCCTTTACTACAAGAATGGGCGGATCAGGGACAACTTTCCCGTTTAGCCCCCGCTCCCGATCTGAGTAAAGACCTCCTGCGTCGAGAATACGAACGACTCAAGCCCCAAATTCTTGCCCGCCTTTCCCAACAGGTACAGATGTCGTGATGGTTTCAGGGTTTGCGATTGTTAGGGAGTAAATATAGCAATCCTAACTAAAAATGAAACAAAACTCCGAAGGAAGTAGGGGGTACCCCCCGCCTTTGGTTCTGCATAATCTCTGCATTCTCACTAAGAAATTCTCTGCCCGTTTGAATACATATAGGGCACCTCTAAAAATTGGTGATTAGCAGTCGCAGGGGGGCACCCCCCGTCTCTGGTTCTCCGTAATTTCTGGATTCTAACCGAGAGATTTTTTCCCCGATTGAATAAATAGAGGTGCCCTATAGCAATCCGAAAAGATTCGAGAACAAAGAAGCGAGAAAGAACCAAATACGGGGGCAACGCCCCTACGACCCTTGTTTCACATTCAAAAAGGACTGCTATAGACCTCCTGCATGATTCTTAAATTGTCATATTTACCCTCACCCCCTGCCCCTCTCCCATCACGGGAGAGGGGAGTAGGAACCATGATCGGGGGCTGTCGCCCCTGCGACCCCAAGCCTAGAAACCTTGATCTGTTCAAGGGTTTAGAGTTGAGTTATTAACATTGACACAAGTCTTAAGTTGTCATATTTACCCTCACCCCCTGCCCCTCTCCCATCAGAGAGAAAATCCCAAACCTACGACCCCAAGCCCAGAAACCTTGATTTGTTCAAGGGTTTAGAGTTGAGTTAGGGCACCTCTAAAAATTGCGAATTAGCGGTCGCAGGGGGGCACCCCCCGTCTCTGGTTCTCTGTGATCTCTGCATTCTCGCTAAGGGATTCTTTGTCCGATTGAATAATATAGAGGTTCCCGTTATTCACATTGACGCAAGAGGTCTAATAACGGGC
>JAUQVQ010000039.1:0-9158 GCA_039794725.1 Gloeomargarita sp. HHBFW_bins_162 | reverse complement strand
CAGCCGGTCTTCCGGGCGCAGTTGCACCACCGCATGGGCACGCTGGCCGGGATTACGGGGGTCACGCAGTCCCACCGGTTTCATCGGCCCAAACCGCAGGGTATCCATCCCCCGCCGTGCCAGTTCTTCCACCGGTAAACAGGCTTCAAAAAATTTCTTTTCTTCGTGCTCAAACTCCTTGAGGGGAGCCTGTTCGGCGGTGACTAATGCTTGCCAAAACTGCTCGTATTCGGTGCGATTCAACGGGCAATTCAAATAGGCGGCTTCCCCCTTATCGTAACGACTGGCAAGAAAGGCAATGTCCCGGTTGATGGATTCCCCCAAAACAATGGGACTGGCGGCATCAAAAAAACTCAGGTATTCTTGCCCGGTTACGCGTTGTAATTGTTCTGCCAAGGCGGGGCTGGTCAAGGGGCCGGTGGCAAAAATAACGATCCCATCGGGGATGTCCCGCACCTCTTCTCGCCGTAGCGTGACCAGAGGATGTTGTTCTAAAATGCGGGTCAATTCCCGGCTAAAGTGCGCCCGGTCAACGGCTAAGGCTCCCCCGGCGGGCACGGCATGGGTGTCGGCAACCCGGATTACCAGCGAACCCAACTCCCGCAGTTCCTGATGAAGCAGTCCGGTTGCCCGATCCACCGCCCTTGCCCCGAAGGAATTGCTGCACACCAGTTCGGCCAGTTCCCCGGTGTGGTGCGCCGGGGTTCGGGTTTGCGGTCGCATTTCCCATAGGGTGACGGGAATTCCCATCTGGGCAATTTGCCAGGCGGCTTCGGTTCCGGCTAATCCTCCGCCAATGACATGAAGTGCGGTCATCGTTGTTCTCGGTGTTTTCCCTCGTTTCACCTTAGCGCACGGGGCACGGCACCGCCTGGATGCCGTTACCATAGGAAAGCGGGATTGGTTAATCATTGGGATGATGGGCATGGTGCATGGGTGGGAACCGGCAGTGTTGGCAGGGGGAATTGTACTACTGCTGGTGGGCGGTTGGCTCCGCATTTATCGCCTGTCGCTGGCGCAAAAGCTGGCGTGGGGGCAATGGTTTTTGTTGGGACTGCCCTGGGGGGTGTGGTTGGGGTTGACGCTGCTGGGGATACGGGTGAATGTGACGGTAATTTTGGGATTCATTATTGTTACGCAGTTGGGCTATGTGGGGTTGGGCTGGTGGCGCAGGCGATTACCCACGCCACCGGGAGCCGAGGTTTCCCCCCCCGAAGCCCCGACTGAGTTTTTGAGTTTGGCCGAGTTGCGGGAGTTGTTTGGGTGGGAGCATTTTTTTGTGACGGAACTGCGTCCCTATCGGGGGGGGGCGATTGTGGCGGGCAATCTGCGGGGCAATTCCCCAGCGCAGGTACATCAGGTGTTGACGGAAAAACTCCGCAGTCGGGTGGGAGATGCTTACCGCTTGTTTTTGGTGGCGGATAGTCAGGAACGCCCAGCGCTGGTGATTTTGCCGACGGATGAGGTGGACTCGGACCCGCTACCGGCGTGGGTGATGGGGCTGAGTGTGGGGTTGTTCGCCTTTAGTATGGTCACGTCCTGGCAAATGGCGCCGGGGTGGGGGTTGTTGCTGGGGGTGATCCTGCTGGCGCATGAGGCAGGGCATCAGTGGCAGGCGCGGCGGTACGGGGTGCGGCTGGTCTGCCCGTTGTGGGTGCCGACCCCGGAGTTGGGGAGCTTTGGGGCGGTGACTCGGTTTGCGACGGCGGTGCCCCATCGGACGGCTCTGTGGGATATTGCGGTGGCGGGGCCGCTGGCGGGGGGATGTGTCAGTTTGATGTTATTACTTCTGGGGTTGGGGTTATCCCCGGCGGCGCATGGCATCCCGGTCGAGTCGGAATGGTTGCAAAGCTCCTGGTTGGTGGGGGGCGTGGCGCAGGTGTTTTTGGGGTCAGCGTTGCAGGAACCGCTGGTGCGGTTGCATCCTTTGGTGACGGTGGGCTGGGCGGGGTTGGTGGTGACGGCGTTGAATCTGCTGCCGGTGGGTTCCTTGGACGGGGGGCGCATGGTGCAGGCGGTGTACGGGGATAAGGTTCTACGGGCGGCAACCTTGGTGAGTATTGTGGTGCTGGGATTTTTGGGGTTGAGTCAGCCGGTGTTGCTCTCCTGGGGGATTTTAATTTTATTTATCCAGCGGCGACCGGAACGCCCGAATTTAGAAGACATTACCGAACCGAATGACCTGCGGGCATTTTTAACCTTGGGCGTGCTGTTGGTGGCATTCCTGATCCTCATGCCCTGGCGGACGGGGTTCCCATGAGTGCGCCCCGGGTACGGCCAGAATTGCCCCTGGCGTTGGTGGAAACGGCCTTTTTAGCCAGCACCGCCAGTTTGGGGTGGTTGGCCAGTTTTTATCTGGGGTTGACACCCGTACTGCGGTTGTTTTTACCGATTCCCTTGGCGTTGGCGACCCGGCGGTGGGGGCATCGCTTCGGCTGGTTGGGGCTGGGCACGACCTTTTTGTTGCTCTCGATTCTCATGGGGCCGCCCCGGGGGTTGGCGTACATTTTTCGGTACGGGTTTTTGGCACTGCTGTTGGGCTACCACTGGCGCCGGGGTTCCGGCTGGGGCATCACCGTTGTCCAGGGGATTGGGGTGGGGACGCTGGGCTTTTTCGGGCAGATTAGTATTTTATCTGTACTATTGGGGGAAAATCTTTGGCTGTACGTCACCAATCAAGCCACGCAAGCCCTGGAGTGGGTGTTGGATCGCCTGGGGATTTTGGCGCAACCGCAGGTGAGTTGGATTCAGGTGGCAACGGTGGTGCTGGTGATGGTCAATTCCTTGGTTTATACCTTTGTGGTGCAGTTGGTGGCGTGGGCGTTGTTGGAACGCATGGATACGCCTGTGCCGCCGCCGCCGGATTGGTTGCGGGTGTGGTTGGGACTGGACGAATGATGCGGGCGCATACCCGGCGGGATTGGGTGACCGCCTGGGTCAAACGGGTGCAGGGGCAATGCCCGGAATTGCTCTGTGTGGTGGGGTTTACGGAAACGGCGTTGCTTCCGGGCATTTCTGCCGCTGGCTTAACGCCTGCTGACCGCCGCACCACCGCCGCCGCCGATGCGGAATTTCTCATCAAAGGGGCGCATCCGCAGGCGGTTTATCCGTTGCCCCCGTTAGTACAGGGGGTTTCCCCGGTTTATATTTCCCGGGCGATAGTGGAGCAGTTGGCCGTCCCTGTTACGCTCGCTAATACAGGCTTACCTGTGCCGTTGAGTGTCCCGGCGGTGGATTTGGGCAATACTTTGGCTCGCTGCGTGAGTACCGGGCAAGCGATGGATTTATTAACCGTGCAGACCCTTTGGCGGCAGGGCTGGGCGTGGGGTAAATCGCTGATTGCGTCTAAACAAATACCTTACTTTGTCATCGGGGAATGCGTGGTGGGGGGGACGACGACGGCCTTGGGGGTACTGACCGGGTTGGGGTGGCAGGCACAGGGGCGGGTGAGCAGTAGCCATCCCCGGTGCAATCACGCCCAAAAATGGCAGATGGTGCAGACCGGGCTACACCGGGCGGGGAATTTGGCTAATCCTTGGGCGGTGGTGGCCGCCGTTGGCGATCCGATGCAGGTGGTGGTGGCGGCGGTGACTCTGGCGATTCATAGCGACGTGCCCGTGTTGTTAGCCGGGGGCACCCAGATGCTGGCGGTGTGGGCACTCATGCAAGCGATTGCCGCCTATGAACCTTTGCCCTGGCATCCCGAACGGGTGCTGGTGGGGACAACGGGGTGGGTGGTCAACGATCCCACTGCCCAGGTGGTTGCCCTGGCCGACGATGTGGGCGCACCTCTGGTGACAAGCGAGTTAAATTTTAGCCATTCCCGCTTTCCCGCCCTGCGGATGTATGAACAGGGGTTTGTCAAAGAAGGGGTCGCCGCCGGGGGCTGTGCCTTGGCCGCCCATTGGTACAAGGGGTGGGACAATGAACAGGTATTAGCGGTAGTGGAACAACTGTTAATTCGGAAATGAGCCAACAACCGCTAACGGATATATTCTTTGAGAATGCTGTTGCGGTTGGGGTGGCGCAGTTTCCGCAGGGCTTTGGCTTCGATTTGCCGAATCCGCTCCCGGGTGACATTAAACGTTTGGCCGATTTCTTCTAAGGTTTTCATGCGGCCATCGTCTAACCCATAGCGTAAACGTAATACATCCCGCTCCCGGGCACTCAAGGTATTTAAGACACTTTCTAAATCTTCCCGCAATAAATGCTTGGCGACTTGGTCTTCAGGGGTTTCCCCGTCGGCTTCAATAAAATCCCCCAACCGGGAGTCTTCCTCTTTACCAATGGGGGTTTCTAAAGAGATGGGTAGCTGGGCTGATTTGGCGATAAACCGCAATTTTTCAATGGTAATTTCCATCCGGGTGGCAATTTCTTCTTCGGTGGGTTTGCGCCCCATTTCTTGAGAGAGAATTTTGGTGGTTTTCTTAATCCGGGAAATCGTCTCGTACAAATGCACCGGCAGACGAATCGTGCGGGACTGGTCGGCAATGGCACGGGTAATCGCCTGTCGTATCCACCAGGTGGCGTAGGTGGAAAATTTATACCCTTTTTCGTGGTCAAATTTTTCAGCGGCACGGATCAACCCCAAACTGCCCTCTTGGATTAAATCCTGGAACGATAAGCCCCGATTCATGTACTTCTTAGCGATAGAAACCACCAAGCGGAGATTCGACTGCACCATTTTCTCCTTGGCACGGTAGCCCTGGCGCAACTGCCGCTGAAAATCCGCCAACGGTAACCCCACCAGTTCCGCCCACTTTTCTTCACTGGGAAGATACCCATGCTGGCGAATCCACTCCTCCCGCCGCCGTTCCAATTCCAACAAGCCCGCAATCTGCCGTGCCAATTCGATCTCCTCGTCCGCCCGCAACAGCCGAATCCGGCCAATTTCCTGCAAATACAGGCGAATCGAGTCTTCGGTGTAGGGATTTTTCTTCGCCCCCGCCCGCTTACGCCCGGAACGAGTGGGAGAACTGCCCTCCTCGTCGGCTTCCTCGTCCAATTCGTCTAGGAGTTCCAGGTCGCTTAGGTCATCCCCAGCGGCATCGCCCAAATCATCGAGGGATGGGTCAGCAAGAGTCGGCAGGACATCACGCACCTGGGTCATCTACGGGTACTCCTTGGTCGAAAAGGTGAACAACCGCCCATATTAGCAAAGGATTGCAAGAATGACCGAACCGGTTCACTCTTCATCCTGCATTCGGGCAATCTTATTGTAATCCTGGTAACAGGAAAACCATCTTTATTTTGGCCTTTTTTTCGCCTATCGACCGCAAAATTACCGAAAAAGTCCCCCGCAGTTGTCATATAACTTTACATTTAAGCGACGGTCACGCCAATTTGGGCGATCACCTTGTGGATTTCTTGGGTAAAGGGGTGGTCGGGATAGCGTAGGCAGAAGACATCACTACTGGCCAGTTGGAGCATTTCGTCATTTTCAAAAAAAATCCCCGCAACGGGAGCTTGGTAATTGTGTTCGACTTGCTGACGGATCACCTCTGGTTCAAAGGCTTGCGGCATTTTGTTGACCAGGAGCAGCAGTTGGGGAATATCGAGTTTGCGGGCGACTTCTACGGTGACGGCGGTGCCCTGGTAGTCTTGGCGGTCGGGGCGCAGGATCAAGAGTAAACAATCGGAAATGGCGATGGACAGCAGGGTCTCCTCGTTCAACCCCGGGTGCGTGTCAATGAATAGGTAATCCAGGTTGAGGGTGTCCAGCAATTCATCGAACCCTTCGCTCAGCAAACTCATATCAAACCCTTCCCGCAAAACTCGGGCAATTTCCCCGGCACGCAGACTGGAGGGAATCAAAAAAATGTGCCCGGTATCGGGGGGGAGGACATGGGTGACATCCACCGCAGCTTCCTCAATGCGACAGCGACCCCAAAGGTAATCATTCAACGACAGACGCATATCATCTTCATCCAGGCCAAAGATGGCATGAATCCCCGGCGATTGAATATCCGTATCCACGATGCCTACCCGTCGGCCGCTCTTGGCCAGGGTCACCGAGAAATTGGCCGTCAGATTGGATTTACCGGTACCCCCCCGGAAGGAATGCACAGAAATAATGTGGGACATGGAGTCTGCCTCGGCCACCGTCTGGAGTGATCTTATCAGGTCTGGGTCGGATATATTGAGAGCGGAACCGGCACCCGGCTCTTGTCCGGTGAGGAGGATTTATGTCGCTCAAGACCAAGATTTTTCTAGGGTTGTTAGTCTTTGTGCCGCTTGCATTTTTAGTCGAAAATCTGCCGGTTTCTCCCTTGCTGGTGTTTGCCGTTTCCGGGTTAGCCATTGTGCCATTGGCGGCGTGGATTGCCAATAGTACCGAAGAAATTGCTGTCGTCACCGGGCCAACAATTGGCGGGTTATTAAATGCCACGTTTGGCAATGCAACGGAACTGATTATTGCGATTGTGGCGCTGCATTCCGGGTTGGTGGATATTGTGCAAGCAAGTATCAGTGGTTCAATTATTGCCAATTTACTTTTAGCCCTGGGGTTGGGGGCATTGTTGGGGGGGCTGCGGGTACCGGAACTGATGTTTCAATCGGGAACGGCACGCATGAATGCTTCATCATTACTCCTGGCGGTAACGGTATTATTAACGCCCACGTTAATCGTGGTCACATCCCCGAAACTGGAGGCGGGTTCTATCCAAGGTTTTTCGGTGGTGACTTCGATTTTGTTGTTAATTTTTTACGCCATGAGCGTGGTCTTTTCCCTGAAACGGTCGCAGGAAACAACGGAATTAATTGCGGTAGAAGCCAATGGTTCTCTGCCAGTTGCCCATGAGGAAGAACATCATCACCACACCATTAACGTCCCGTTACAGGTGGGAATTTTATTGGTAGCAACGGTGGGGATGGTGTTTGTGTCGGAAATTTTGGTGGGGAGTTTGGAAAAAGCTACCCAGGATTTAGGGTTAAGTGAATTGTTTAGCGGGGTAATTTTAATTCCTCTGTTTGCCGGGGTGGTGGAATACATTGCCTGTGTCACCTTTGCCTGGAAAAATAAAATGGATTTGGCGTTTAATGTGGCGATTGGGTCAACGGTGCAAATCACCATGTTTGTTGCCCCCCTGTTGGTGTTAACGAGTGCGTTTTTCCCAAAACAAATGGGGTTACAGTTTAATATCTTTGAAGTCTTGACGGTTGCTCTGACGGTTCTGATTACGAATTCCATCGTTCATGACGGGCAAATGAACTGGTTAGAGGGGCTTTTGTTGTTAGTAACCTACGCCGTTTTAGGCACGGCCTTTTTCTTTCATGGATAACGAACGTCAGGTTTTAGAACAGGCATTGCGGCAGGCGGGGGCGGCGGTACAGGCGGTTATAGGCACCGACCTAAAAATTACCTATAAAACTGGGGATGACCCTCTGACGCAAGCGGATTTGGCGGCGAATCGTATCCTCCAGGAAATGTTATTGGGGACTTTTCCCCATGACGGCTGGCTTTCGGAGGAAACCCAAGATCAACCGCAACGGTTAGACCGGCAACGGGTGTGGGTGGTGGACCCAATTGATGGGACACGGGAGTTGGTGGCGGGGATTCCCGAATATGCCCTCTCGGTGGCGTTGGTGGTGGACGGGGATGCTCGCCTGGGTGGGGTGTACAATCCGGCGACGGATGAATTATTTATCGGTGAAATGGGCGAGGGGGTGACGTGCAACGGCCAAGCGGTGCGGGCGGATCATCCCTTGGGGGCACAGCCGGTGGTGTTGGCGAGTCGCTCGGAGGTCAAGCGGGGCGAATGGCAACGGTTCATGGAACGGGCGGCGGTGCGGGTGGTGGGTTCGATTGCCTACAAGTTGGCGTTGGTGGCGGCGGGGCGGGCGGATGGGACGTTTAGCTTAGGTCCCAAACACGAATGGGATGTGGCGGGCGGGGTGGCGCTGGTGCGGGCGGCAGGCGGGGTGGCGATGACGGCGGCGGGGGAACTGCCCCGGTTTAATCAAATGCCCCCCCTTTGGCCGAGTATTCTGGCGACGACCCCAACTGCGGAGCCTGTGATTCGGCAGTTGCTTGCGCCCACATTAGGATAGAAGGAAGCCATGCCCAGGAGGGTCGGGGATGAAGACCGCACAGGATTTACGGCAATTACTCCAAAGTAAGTGGGGGTATGCCTACGATGTCCAACTGCGGCGGCTACGCAACCGCATGTATTTTCAGGTCATGTGGCGGTATTTGGAACAAGTATCCTTTCCGTTGAGTGAAGAAGAATATCTGGCTCATTTGCAAGAAATTTTACTGTACTTGTACGAATGGCAGGTGGTGGATCAAGTCTGGGATTGGTTGCAGCACACCAAGGAACGCCCCCGCTTGGGACGAGCCGTGAGTTTACCCTTGAGTTTGGGGCAACGGGCGGGGGAATGGTTGGGAGAACCGGGGTAAATGCCTGATGCTGATGTCCTGATTTTGGCCAACGGGCCAGGGGAGGTGGCAACCTGGGTGCGTCCCGTTGTGCAGCAATTGCATAGCCGGTGGGGGGCAGCGGTGCGGATTTCGGTGGTGTTGTCCCCTTGTCCCCATGCGACCGGCGAAGAGGCTCAGATGGCGCAACGGATACCGGGAGTGAACCGGGTGCAGGCGGCACGGAATTTTTGGCCGTTTCTCTTCTGGGGACGGACGGCGGCCGGGTGGGATTGGTTACCCCGAGGGGTGGTGCTGTTTTTGGGCGGTGACCCCTTTTATACCCTGGTGTGCGGCTGGCGATTGGGTTATCCCACCCTGGCCTATGCGGAGGTGCAGGTGCGTTGGCCGCGCTGGTTTACGGCTTTGGCACTGGCGAACAAACACCTATTGACCCAGATTCCCAAACGCTATCGGAGCCGGGCGCGGGTGGTGGGGGATTTAATGGTGGCGGCGGTGGGTGAAGCATCCCTGACGGCAACGACCCGTGAACAAATTGGGTTCCTACCGGGGTCGAAGCCTTACAAACTCACCCAGGGCGTGCCTTTTTGCCTAACGGTAGCAACGTGGTTGGCACACCGTTGCCCGGAGATAGAGTTTGTCCTGCCGGTGGCACCGACGTTAACTTTATCCGCTTTGGCTCGTTATGCTGACCCAGATACCAACCCGATGATTAACCGCTTGGGCTGGGAATCCGCCATTTTGGAGCAAGTAGGACAAAATTATTATTTTATCCTAAGAA
>JAUQVQ010000038.1:0-9349 GCA_039794725.1 Gloeomargarita sp. HHBFW_bins_162 | reverse complement strand
CCGACCCGGATCAGGGTGGAACCTTCGGCAATGGCTGTTTCAAAATCCCCACTCATGCCCATCGAAAGTTCGTGAGCGGAAATATCGTGGTCGAACATTTGTTGCTGGAGGGTTTTGAGTAAACGAAAGCACCGGCGCACTTGCTCTATATCAGGGGAAAATAAACCAATTGTCATTAACCCTTTGATGTTTATCCGTTCCAAATGCCGTATCTGTAATGCCAAGTCTAATGCCTGTTCCGGCGGAATCCCAAATTTACTCTGCTCGTAGGAAGTATTCACCTGAATCAAAATATCAATAGTTCTATTTTCAAATTCCAATCGTTTTTGTATTTTTTCTGCTAAGGCCAATCGGTCAATAGACTGGATGCAGTCAGCGTATTTCAAAACGTCTTTGATTTTGTTGGCTTGCAAATGACCGATAAAATGGGTTTCATGGGGGATAGATTGCAGGGATGCAAACTTTTCTTTGAGTTCTTGTACTTTATTTTCACCGATTAAATGCTCCCCGGCGGTCAGGGCGATTTTAATTTTCTCTGGGGAGACGGCTTTGGTCGCCAAAAGCAGTTTAACGTCTTGAGGATTTCGATGGCTTTGTAAACAGGCATTTTGGATGCGCTGATGTATGATTTTGAGATTACTTAAGATGGCTTCTGCTGTACCGGGGAACTCTGTTTGCATCGCATTCGATTTGCCGTCGGAACCGGGTGATTCCCTACATTTAACCAGCCGTTTTTCCATGATACATGAACGGGACTGGAGTCGAACCTGTTACACTGAAAACCGGGTCGTGGGTGACCGCAGATATGTTATTTGTGAGCCGGTATGCTGTCTGGTTTTGCCCGTACTACTGAGCGGCAAGGGGAAATTGCGGAAATTCTCCTGCGCAATGGCTGGCAGTTTATGCGGCAACTGCTGTTGGGGAAAAAGGTCGGGGAACCGGAATTGCCTCCCCCGGCGGTCTTGCGGCAGATTTTGGTGGAATTGGGGCCGGTGTACGTCAAGTTGGGGCAACTGCTCAGCACCCGACCGGATATTCTGCCCGCCCGTTATACCCAGGCGTTGAGTTCGCTCCAAAGTGATGTGCCGCCGGTGGAATGGAGCGAGATGGAGGTGATGATCCGGCGGGAATTGCCCCGGCCCTACGGGACGGTGTTTGCCTATGTGAATCCCCAACCGGTGGCGGCGGGTTCGATTGGGCAGACCTACCGAGCTACCTTGAGCGATGGGACGGAGGTAGCCTTGAAGGTGCAACGACCGGGGATTGGGGAAGTGATTGACCAGGATATTACCCTGTTGCGTTCGTTGGCGGCACTGGCGGAGCAGACGGAATGGGGGCAAAGTTTGAACCTGGTGACGTTGGTGGATGAATTTAGCCTGGTCTTATTACAGGAGTTGGATTTTACCCAGGAAGCTAGGTTCACCCGCACGATTGGAGCAAATTTATCCCAGTCGCCCTGGCCGGAGGTGCGGGAACTGCGGGTGCCCAAGGTGTATGACGAATTTAGTACTTCTCGGTTGTTGATCCTGGAGTGGTTGGATGGGTTGCCGTTGCTGGCGGGGTATCGGACGACGGCGCAAACCCAAGGCTCGGCCATCGCCCGGATGATTTTGCGGGCGTTTTTTCAGCAGATTTGTTTGGATGGATTGTTTCATGCGGACCCGCATCCGGGGAATTTTTTCTACCTCAAGAATGGGCAGGTGGCGCTGTTGGACTTTGGCAATGTTGAGAGTTTTGACCCCCGCACCCAGGGCTTGATTACGGAATTTTTGTTGGCGTTGGTGACGCTAGAACCCCGTCGCTGTGTGCAGTTGACGCTGGAATTGTCGGAGTCGCCCCGCCCGGATGACCTGAATCGGTTGGAGCAGGATTTTGGTCGTTTGTTGCGCCGCTATTACCCCCGCAGTCTGGGGCAGGTGAATTTTGGGCAACTGCTGAGTGAGATTCTGGAGGCGGCGCGCCAAAATCGGGTGCGTCTGCCGGGGAGTATGGGACTGCTGGCACGGACGTTGGCTTATTTGGAAAGTATTGGCCGGGAACTGGACCCGCAGTTTGATGTGGTGGGGGAGTTGCGCCCGCTGATGGGGCAGTTATTGCAACGGCAGTTTTTGGGGACGGCGGGGATGTCGAGTTTGTGGCAAACGGCTCTGGATTTGCGTTCCCTGTCGTTGGATTCGCCCCGGCAGGTGGAATTGTTGCTCCAGCGGGTGAATTCGGAAAATTTGCGCTGGCAGGTGAACATTACCGATATTGAACTGCTCCAACGGGCGGTGGATACGGCTTCGAGTCGTTTGGCCTACAGTGTGGTGGTGGGGGCGTTTATTATCGGGGCGGCGATCATTTTTGACCGGGGGCAGGCGAATATCCAGTTATTTCTGGGGGCGGGGTTACTGTTGGTCGGTGCGATGACGTTGGGGTTTTGGTTACTGTTTCGCATCCTGCGCCCGAATCGCCTGCGTTAATCTGTGTGACATAAGCGGTTGGGAACGACCTACACTAGAAATAGTCGGTCTTGTCCCTGGCAATGGTGGGTGCGCCCATGCGGGTACAACGATGGTGGGAAGGGTTGCCGTTGTCCCCGGAGGTGTTGGTTTTGACCCTGGCCGCAGTGATTGGGGGGGGGACGGGGCTATGTGTGGTGGGCTTTCGCAGTGCGATTGGCTGGATTCACCGGGGGGCGTTTGAAACCCTGATGGGGTGGATCGGCGGGTGGGGGGCGTGGAGTCTGGCGTTGGTGCCCCTGCTGGGGGGTCTGCTGGTGGGAATACTGGGCGGGATTGTCCAGCGGTGGCCGGTGCTGAGTACTCGGTTTGCGTTCGGGCGGTTGGGGTTGGCGGCGCTGTCGCTGGGGATGGGGGCATCCCTGGGACCGGAGGGGCCGAGTGTGGATTTGGGACTGCATTGGGGGCGGCGCATCGGTCAGCAGTTGCGGGTGTCCCAGGAGCGGTGTTTGGTGCTCCAGGCGGCGGGGGCGGCGGCGGGGTTGGCGGCGGGGTTTAATGCCCCGATTGCGGGGGCGTTTTTTGCCTTTGAGGTGGTGTTGGGCACCACGTTTACGGGGTCGGCGGTGCCGATTGTCCTGTTGGCCGCGGTGATCAGTGGCTTGGTGGCGCAGGCGGGGTTGGGGGCGCAACCGGCTTTTAGTTTGCCGCCGTACGAGGTCCGAACCGTGTGGGAATTGCCCTTGTATCTGGGGTTGGGGGTGTTAGCCAGTGGGTTGGCGGTGCTTTATACGACTCTGTTGGGGGGACTCAAACCGGGGAAAGGCAATTTGAGTGTTCTGCCGCTGTGGGTGCAACCGGCGCTAGGGGGGGTGGTGATCGGGCTAACGGCCTTGGTGTGGCCGCAGGCGCTGGGGGTGGGCTACGAAACGATTGAGGCGATGCTTGAGGATGTGGATTTGGCCTGGGGGTTGTTATTGACCCTGATTCCGGTCAAGCTGGGGCTTACCGTTGTCAGTTACGCAACGGGCTGGGTGGGGGGCTTGTTTGCACCGGCGTTGTTTTTGGGGGCGGCTTTGGGGTCGGCCTACGGGCAGGTGTTGGGGATGGGGTTGGCGCCGGTGATTACCATCGCCGACCCGCCTGCCTATGCGATGGTGGGGATGGCCGCTTTGTTGGCGTGCAGTACCCGTGCCCCCTTGACGGCGATTTTATTGTTATTTGAACTCACCCGGAATTACCTGATCATTTTGCCAGCGATGGCTGCTGTGGGGTTGAGTATTTGGGTGTTGGATCAGGTGGTGCCGCACGGGGCGCCGATTGGTTTGCATTCCTTAGACCGGGAAGAGCAACGGTTTATCGGGGAATTGCGGGTGATGGATGCGATGATTCCGCCGCCGTTGTTGGTACAACCGGAGCGCAGTTTGGGGAAAGTGGCTCAGTTACTTATGGAACATCAGCAACATACGGCTCTAGTGGTTAACCAGCAACAACAGTTGGTGGGGTTGCTCACCCCCCAGGATATTCAGCGGGCGGTACGGACGCACGGAGCCTTGTGGTGTTCGGTGCCGGTGGGGGAATGGTGTACTAAAGAATTACAAACAATTTACCCGGATCAAACGCTAGAACAAGCCCGCCAACGGATGCTCGCCCGGGGTTTGAGCCAATTGCCGGTGGTGAGTCGGGGGTCGAACCCGCAGGTGATCGGTTTGTTGGAAAAAGACCGGATTGACACCATTCAAAAACTGGCTCTTACCCAACGGGTGGTGGCGCAAAGCATTATGGGCAGTGAGAGTCCGGCCTCGGTGGGCAGTTGAGGGCATGAATTTACTCCGCTTCGCCCGCCAAAACGCCCCACGCCTGTTGCGCTGCCGCCTGCTGCGCCGCCTTGATGGATTCCCCTTGTCCCACTCCGACCAAGCGTTTTTGCACATACACCCGTGCCATGAACCGCTCCGGCGTGCCGGTGAGGGATTCGGTTTGGTAAACCGGCAAGGCTTTGTAATGCTCTTGAGTCCACTCTTGCAGGGCATTTTTGTAATTCAAACGGGCGGGGTCTTGTAGCACGCGTTGGGCTTCCCGCTCCCAGTGCGGATAAAAGCAGGGGTGCAATACCGTGACCTGACCTGTACTCAAATAAATGGCTCCGACCACTGCTTCCAAAATGTCGGCCAACCAGACTCCCTGCGGGTTCAACCGGGTTGTGGTCAGGACAAAATCGGCTAAACCATACCCCTCGCTCATCTGCCGCAACAGCCGATTACTGACCAGCACGGAACGCAGGGCGGTGTATTCCCCCACCGGGGCGTGCGGATAGTGATGCCAGAGATAATCCGCCGCTAACAACCGCAGTACCCCATCCCCGACAAATTCCAAAGGTTCATAATTACATTGTTGGTCAAAACTGCTGTGGGTGAGGGCTTGGTCGAGGAGCGCCCAGTTCATGCCGGTGGGATTGATCTGTAAGCGGTGCAGGAGTTTTTGTAATTCTTTGTGCCGTCGAGAACCGGGAGGGACACCAGCCATAGATGCCAATGGATAAAAAAAATACCTAAAAATTCCAAAGCAGGGCACCGGCGGGGATGCGTTCATTCACCGGGCGGCTGAGGCGATCCAATTCGGCCAACGTGGCCTCGCTCAATTTCACCGTGAGGGCCGGGAGATTGCCCAACACCTGTTCCCGGTTGCGGACGCCGATGATGGCGTGGGTCTGGGGTTGGTGCAACAGCCACGCTAGGGCTAAATTTCCCAGGGAAACATGGTACGCTTCGGCAATCGGTCGCATCTGGGCTAACGCCTGCTGGGCGAGTTGGTACAATTCCCCGTGAAACAGGATATTTTTGGAGCGGACATCTTCGGGGGGAAAGTGATGGTCGGGGGTAAATTTACCCGTGAGTAATCCTTGCGCTAGGGGAGAATAGGCTAAAATCGAGATTTTTTGTTCCACACAATAGGGCAATAAATCCCGTTCAATGCCCCGCCAAAACAGGGAATAGGGGGGTTGCAGACTGGAAATCACCCCGTATTGTTGGGCTTCTTGGAGTTGGGTTAAATTGAAATTAGACACCCCAATCGCTCGAATTTTGCCCTGCTCTTGCAGTGTGACTAAGGCACTCATGGTTTCGGCAATCGGTACCACCGGGCTGTTCCAAGAACCACTCGGCCAATGAATTTGGTATAGATCAATCACTTCAATGTGTAACCGCTTTAGTGAGTTTTCACAGGCGGTAATAACTTGATCATAAGCTAAATGATTGGCAAAAACTTTGGTGGCAATAACGGCTTTATCCCGGTAATTTTTAATCGCTTTGCCTACCAATTCTTCGCTGTAACCATCCCCATAAATTTCCGCCGTATCAATGGTGGTTATTCCCTCATCCAAGGCCGTTTGCATCGCCGTGATAATCTCTTGATCCTGAATATCCACCCAGCCCCGTTTGCCCGCCTGCCACGTACCAATGATCAGCGGGGTGATTTTTATCTCGGTTTGTCCTAAATTCATCTGCGGGATCATGGGCTACCCACCAATTCAACCAGGGGAAATTCAATTTTTAAGTAATCCTGTTCCATACTGGCTTTTTGCGGTTGGAGTCCCGCTAATGCTTGCGGTAGTACCATATTGCGGCGGTGATTGCCAATGCGAATGTTTAATTCATCCCCCGTTTTGCTGAGTTGAATCTGCTCTTTGGGAATGCCCGGTAGATAGAGTTCTAAACAATAACCCTGACCCGTTTCCGTCACTTTTACGGTTTGCTCTTGGTAATAGATTTGGGTGGGGTCTTCGTCGGGATAGAGGGTGTTTTTTAACCGTTCTAAGGCCGCCAAACCACATAGTTCTTCGGGATAAAGAGGTACTTCTTTGACGGGTAAGGGATGGAAACTACTGCGAATTTCTTGGCGGTATTGGTTCTGACTAACTTGCCATTTTTGGAAAAAGGGATCGCTCACGGTGGGGGGTAAAATCCGATTGGTAATGACCAAATCGGTGGCGACATTATACAAACTCAAATAAGCGTGTGCCCGTAGCGATTCTTTAATCACCATTTTTTCGGGATTAGTAACTAACCGAACCGAGGTGCGCGTATTATCCGTTAACACCCGTTCGAGTTGTTCAATTTGTTCATAAAATTCATAGGGCGCATCCATCACCTGTTGGTTGGGTAACGAAAACCCCATCACCCGTTTGAAAATGGGTTCAAATACCGGCGTTAGCACCTGCGCCATGCCCTGCAAGGGTTTATAAAACCGACGCATATACCACCCGGCCACTTCGGGAATGCTGAGTAAGCGTAACGCCGTTCCCGTCGGGGCTGAGTCAATGATGAGTACATCATACGTCCCTTCATCGTAATGACGTTTTACCCGCACCAGCCCGAAAATTTCATCCATCCCCGGCAAAACCGCCAATTCCTCGGCCTGTACCCCATCCAGTCCCCGTGCCTGCAATACTTCGGTGACATAGCGTTTCACCGCGCCCCAATTCAATTCCAACTCCCGCAGGGCATCCAATTCCGCTCCCCAGAGGTTGGGTTGGACAAGCCGGGGTTCGTGGTCCAAGGGTTGGTCAAAACTATCGGCAAGGGAGTGCGCCGGGTCGGTGCTGAGAACGAGGGTACGGTAGCCCAATTCGGCACAACGCAGGCCCGTGGCCGCCGCTACGGAGGTTTTCCCCACACCGCCTTTCCCGGTCATTAACAAAAGCCGCATTCTGGTTTCCTACCCTTTACTGGGGGTAATTTTATGGTTGATTAATATTTAAGATAACGTTTTCGCAGGCAGGTATATGGCGGTGACTCGCCCGGCAGTGCCCCAGGGGTGGGTGGCGTGGTTGCTCATCGGTGTGGGGGCTTTATATCTCCTGCTGATGGTGGCCTTGCCCCTCATCAATGTGTTTTATCAGGCGTTCCGGGAGGGGTGGGCGGCCTATGTGCAGGGATTGACCAGTCCCGATGCGCTCCATGCGATAGGGTTGACGCTGGTGGTCGTGGGGGTGACGGTGCCGGTGAATACGGCGTTGGGGTTGGTCACCGCCTGGGTGTTGGCTCGGTATCGCATCCCGGGCAAGGGGGTAATCTTGGCGTTGATTGATGCGCCGTTGGCGATTTCGCCGGTGATTGTGGGGTTGATGTTTATCCTGCTCTACAGCACGACGGTGGGGATATTCCGCGACTGGGTGGAATGGTTGGGGGTAAAAATCATTTTTGCGCCGCCGGGGTTGATTTTAACCACGATGTTTATCACGCTGCCGTTTGTGGTGCGGGAGGTTTTGCCGGTCTTAGAAAGTGGCGGGCGGGAAGAGGAAGAGGCGGCACAAACTTTGGGAGCCAAGGGCTGGCAGATTTTTTGGCGGGTGACGTTGCCACAAATCCGATGGGCGGTGCTGTATGGGGTGATTTTGACGACGGCACGGGCGTTGGGGGAATTTGGAGCGGTGGCAGTCGTTTCCGGCAAGGTGATTAACCAGACCAACACCCTGACGCTCCACATCGAACGGGTGTATATGGAATACCAGACGGTGGCGGCGTTTGCGGGGGCATCGTTACTCACGCTCATCGCCCTGGGGACGGTGGCGGGGCAAGCCCTCTTGGGACAATCACATCCCGAATAAACGGGCTAAACTAATCCCAAGGTTCACCGGGGGAAGCATGCGAATTGGGGTGCCCAAGGAAATCAAAGACCAGGAATTTCGGGTGGGGTTGAGTCCGGCGAGTGTGGCGCAGTTGGTGGCGCAGGGGCATGAGGTCGTCGTGGAAACCCAGGCAGGACAGGGGGCGGGATTCTCGGATGAACTGTACGTCCAGGCGGGGGCAATGGTTACTCCCGAGGCGGCGACGGCGTGGGCACAGGAATTGGTAGTAAAAGTAAAAGAACCCCTGCCCTCGGAATACGATTTTCTGCGCCCGGATTTGCTGTTGTTTACCTACCTGCACTTGGCGGCGCAACCGGATTTGGTCAAAGCTCTGCTCAAAGCGGGGACAACGGCGATTGCCTACGAAATGGTGGAACTCGACGATGGGCGGTTACCCCTGTTGCATCCCATGAGCGTGATTGCCGGGCGGTTGGCGGTGCAGTTTGGCTGTCATTTTTTGCAACGACAGTCGGGGGGGCGGGGTGTCCTGCTTGGGGGTGTACCGGGGGTGAAACCGGCGCACGTCGTCATTCTCGGCGGGGGTGTGGTGGGAACCGAAGCGGCACGGATGGCGGTAGGATTGGGCGCACAGGTCACGATTATTGAACTGAATCTCGACCGGCTGAGTGCGTTGGGGGATTTATTCGGCTTTCGGGTACAGTTGTTGTATAGCAATAGTACAAACATTAGCGAGATGGTGCCCACCGCCGATTTACTGATTGGGGCGGTGTTGATTCCGGGGCGGCGGACTCCCGTATTGGTTGCCGAATCGCTGGTGAAACAGATGGTTCCCGGCAGTGTAATTATTGACGTGGCGGTGGATCAGGGGGGGTGTGTGGCAACGTTGAAACCTACTACTCATACGAAGCCGGTTTATACAAAATACGGGGTATTGCATTACGGTGTCCCGAATATGCCGGGGGCAGTGCCTTGGACGGCGACTCAGGCATTGAACCAGAGTATTTTCCCCTACCTGCTGGAATTGGCGCAAAAAGGCAAAGAAGCATTAGTTCCCAACACCCCTTTGGGACGGGGAGTGAATACCCAAGACGGGCAACTGGTGCATCCGGTACTACGGGAGTTATTTCCTGAGTAAAATTACGGAGAAAGTAGGTGTACGTCCGGCTGATGAGGCGGAGCAACAGGGTTATCTGGAGTATAATTGACATCACAGAAATTGTGTTGGGAGTTGAATGTTGATTCTTTCGGCTGAAGACGTAGAACCGATTGGGGCGGCGTATTCACACGCGGCTCGGATTCAGTACCGGCGGAAGATTTT
>JAUQVQ010000037.1:0-9482 GCA_039794725.1 Gloeomargarita sp. HHBFW_bins_162 | reverse complement strand
CTCTATTGTAACGGGTTGCCCACTTCCTGGTTTTCCTGAGCGAGTTGCTCCAGTTGGAACCGCATTTCTTCCGACAGAGACATAAATTTACCCAAGCCCCGGATCAGCCGTCTCAGGTCTTCCCGAATTTGGGGGTCGCCGGTGATTTGATCCACGTCGGTCGCGACTTTCCGAAAGGCCACAAACGTTGATTGAGCTGTAGCCAAGGTGCTATTGAGGCGCACTAAGGCGGTACGGATGTTCTGTTGGTTGCCACGAATTACGCTGGTGGTGGCATCGGCGGCGGTTCCCACCTTCACCCCGGCTCGTTCCACTTCCTGAGCGGCGGCTTGCAGGGCTTTGAAGGAGGTTTGAGCGTCCTGGGTCACTTGTTTCACGTCCTTGGTCAGAGTCCCTAAACCTTTGGTCAACTGCGCCAAATTATCCAGGAGTTCCGAGTTGTCCAGTTGCCTAACGATGGTGGCCGCCGCCTGGATCAAATCATCAAAGGTGGGACTGGTTTGCCCCTGCACCTGCGCCCCCGGACAAATAATTTGTTGCGCATCACAGTCCTGACTGCCAGGACCAGCACCAATCGCCGCCATGTCTAAATTTTCCTTGGGGACAATATCAATAAACGTTTGACTCACCAGCCCGCCACTGAGGGCACGAAACCGACTGTTTTTGGGAATGAGGGTTTCTTTGCTGGTAATTTCTACCGTGACCCACACCTGATTGATATCCGGTCGAATTGCCACCACCCGCCCCACATCTACCCCCCGCAGGCGCACAGTGGCTCCTTCACTCAGACCCACAACATTACTAAAGGCCAGTTGAAAGCGATAGCGATTGGCATTAAACGTGATATTCTCCACCCACATCACCACCCCCACCAAGACCGCTACCGTAGCAACGATAAATAAGCCCAAAAATCCTTCCCGTTGACGGCGAGAGGGTTTAACAGTGGTGGTCATAAGAGATAATACCTTAGTACTGGAGTCTATTTTTAGTATAAGGGCACCTCTAAAAATTAGTGATTAGCGGTCGCAGGGCGCAGCCCCCGTCTCTGGTTCTCCGTAATTTGGGCATTCTGGCAATCGGACTTCTCCTGACGCTCAATCAATACTCAATTCAGAGTACCTCTAAAAATTAGTGATTAGCGGTCGCAGGGGCGCAGCCCCCATCTTTGGTTCTGTGTAATTTGGGCATTCTGGCAATCGGACTTCTCCTGACGCTCAATCAATACTCAATTCAGGGTACCTCTAAAAATTAGTGATTAGCGGTCGCAGGGGCGCAGCCCCCGTCTCTGGTTCTCCGTAATTTGGGCGTTTTGGCAATAGAATAGACCTCTTGCGGGAGTGATTTATGCCTAGATATTCACATAGCTATAAGTTCCACAAAAACTGGGGGTTGACATTTTCTATTCAAACTGCATTCGAGACACATGCAAGAGGTCTAATTTTCCCCTGGCTTCAATAAATAGAGGTGTCCAATTAGTGATTAGCGGTCGCAGGGCGTAGCCCCGTCTTTGGTTCTCCGTAATTTGGGCGTTTTGGCAATAGAATTTTCCCCTGGCTTCAATAAATAGAGGTGTCCAATTAGTGATTAGCGGTCGCAGGGCGTAGCCCCGTCTTTGGTTCTCCGTAATTTGGGCGTTTTGGTAATAGAATTTTCCCCTGGCTTCAATAAATAGAGGTGCCCTTAGGATTGCTATAGATACCCCTGCAACTGTCATTTTCAACTCAAAAGGAATACTTTTAACTTGGCTCCGACCAACACCTCTGCCAAGCAGCGATAGTTTTGGGTGGCGAATGGTTCGCACGCCACACCGCCGGGAGCGCAAACCAGGCCGCCCACAGGGTCGGAACCCCCAATTGCTCGTGATGTAAAATGCCGCCATCGGCAAAAAACTGTGCCGCCGGAGCCGACTGTACCACCTGCCCCGCCTCCAAGACAATCACCCAATCCGCCCAAGCGTAGGCCAAATCCAGGTCATGGGTCGCCATCACCAAGGTTGTGCCTTGCTGGTGAATCCGGGTCAATTGCCGCAGGAGGATTTGGGTTTGACCGTAATCCAGATAGGTGGTCGGCTCGTCCAGCAAAAGTACCTCCGGTTCCAGAGCCATCACCCCCGCCAGGGCGACCCGCCGTTTTTGTCCCTGACTGAGATGGTGGAGCGGCACCTGGGCTAAATCGTGCAATTCAAAATTGGTCAGCGTTTGCTGTAACCGCCGATGAATTTCTGCCATTGGTAAGGACAAATTACATAATCCATAGGAAATATCCTCCGCCACCGTTGCCGCTACCAGTTGGTGTTCCGGGTTTTGAAACACCAGACCCATCCGCTGTCGCCACTGCCGCAATGAACGCATCCGTTCCCCCCGCCAAGTGAGCCACCCTTGGGTACAGGGGTACAGTCCCGCCGCCAGGAATAACAACGTCGATTTACCCGACCCGTTGCCCCCCAAGATCACGGTTTTTTGCCCCGCTGGAAGTGTACAATGTAAATATACTGCTGGTTGCGATGTCCCCGGATAGGTATAGCCAACCCCGTGAAATGTCAGCATGGGGACACAACCTCTAGGTACAGAGACGAAGTTGAACCAACACAAGAACAACCATTCCCAGCCCCGCTTCCCAGCAATAGCGGGGGGAAAAGCGATAGGAAACGGGCACCTCCACCCGTATTGACCCCGTGAACCCCCGAGCGGTCAGCCCCAACCGAAACAACTGATACCGCCACAGGCAACGTACCACCAACTGACTGACCAACAGCCCTGTACTAGACAGCCGCCGCCGCCAAGTCGCATCCCCCCCCCGTGCCCGCTGCGCTAACTGCAGGTGCGTCACCTCGTCAAGAAGCAAAAAAATAAAGCGGTACATCAACACCAGTAAATCCAGCAAAAGTGCGGGAAATCGCCACCGCCGCAACACCTGCAATACCTCTGCAAACGGTACCGTTAACCCAATAAACAACAGGCACACCCCCCCGGCCAACGCCCGCCAGCCGATGCGCCAAGCCCGCATAATCCCTGCCCCATTCAGCGACAAAAACCAGCCCCCCACTTCTAACCCCGGCGCAGTGGGGGAAACCTGCACGACCAAAGCGGGGACACTAGCGAGCCAAAACAGCAGAATCAGCCCCACCCACCGCCCGTACACAGCCACCGGAATCCGGGCATACCCCACGATCCAGACGCTCAACCAAGCGACAATCAACATCTGGGTATAAGGATGCGCCACCAATGCCAGCAACACCATTGCCAGCGCAAATCCTAATTTCTGAGCCGAGGGCAGAGACCTGAGGGCATTCCGATAGGCGTAAACATCCAGATCATGGTGCATAAATCAACCCGAAATGGGCGCTAGTCCCGGTTTTAACGTTCTGCACGGCTCTGATACCGCCCCATGACATAGCCAATCACCCCCGCCCCCAACCCCGCTTGCACCGCAAACAACAGGGACTCAATTTCCCCGCTGGCAGGCTCAAACACGGGATTAACCCAGGGTTCATAATCCGGTCGCAGGGTCTCAATCGCTTCGGTGGCCTGCGCATCGGCACCCGCAAATTCCGCATCCCGAGTCATTAGCAAGGGAACAACCGCCAATCCAACCACGCCCACAATTAACAGAGCATTCACCCAAGCTGATTTCACTGGTGATTCAGAAGAATGGTGCATGAGATTACGCTCCTTCTTTGAGTACATTTAAGGAAACCAATTCCGGGCGACTGTAGGTCTGGAGCCAATTCCACACCAAAACCGTTAACAACCCTTCGCTAATCGCCAAAGGAATTTGGGTCACGGCAAAAATGGTGGCAAATTTCGCAAATGCCGCCCCGATTCCCCCCGTCGGATCAGGAAACGCCAGTGCCAGTTGCACCGAAGTCAGCACATAGGTGGTCAAATCAGCCAAAGCCGCCGCCAAAAACACGGCCACCGTTTGCCGCCCCGCCACCCCCATGGCCAGACGATAGATACCCGTAGCCACCAACGGACCGACCACCGCCATAGACACCGCATTTGCCCCCAGAGTGGTCAATCCCCCATGCGCCAACAGCAAAGCCTGAAACAGCAAAACCAAACCCCCCAGTACCGACATGACCCCAGGGCCGAACAAAATCGCTCCCAAACCTGTACCCGTCGGATGCGAGCAACTCCCCGTCACCGAAGGAATTTTCAACGCTGACAACACAAACGTAAACGCCCCGGCCAACGCTAATAAAAGCTTGGTTTCTGGCGACTGTTGCGTAATCCGCACCAGCGCCCGGAACCCCCACATCAGAAACGGCAGATACACCACCCACCAAACGACCGCCCACACCGGGGGTAAAAAACCCTCCATAATGTGCATGGCGGGTGCCGGGGACGCAAAATAGAGCACCAGACTAAACCCCAGCCCTAGCCAAAGAGCCGGGCGAACACGCCCAAATCTTGTGAACATCAATCCGTACCTCGCAGATTGGTTTTTGGTGTTGACCTTCGGCGGGCATCCTGACTCAGAGGCAGAGAACCTCATACCTCATCACAGTTGCGGGACAGTGCCGGATTCACACCGAGCTTTCCCCTTTACATCCGTTGGCTGTTCCCCAACAGAACCGATGGTTTATTTAACCTAACACCTCCTGCGAACATCAGTGTATAAATAATCATTAAATTAAGGGGCACCTCTATTTGTGGAAGCTCAGAGAAAATTCTCTTGCCAGAATGCCCGAATGACCGAGAACCAGAGGCGGGGGTACCCCCTGCGACCCCTTCTTCTTTTGAGATTCAGTGTATAAATAAATAATCATTAAATTAAGGGGCACCTCTATTTGTGGAAGCTCAGAGAAAATTCTCTTGCCAGAACGCCCGAATGACCGAGAACCAGAGGCGGGGGTACCCCCTGCGACCGCTAATCACCAATTTTTAGAGGTGCCCTCAATATCACCCCACCGTACCTTCGAGTTTCAGACTCAGCAATCGGTCTGCTTCCACCGCAAATTCCATCGGTAATTGATTGAACACATCCCGACAGAAACCACTGATCATCATGGCAATAGCGGCTTCGGTGCCCAAACCCCGTTGTTGGCAATAGAATAGTTGTTCTTCGCCAATCTTTGAGGTGGAGGCTTCGTGTTCAACTCGGGCGGTGGGATTTTGTACCTGAATCACAGGTAGGGTATTGGCTTGGGAATGATGCCCGATGAGCAGGGAATCACATTGGGTGTAATTGCGGGCATCGGCAGCTTTGGGATTGACCCGCACCAAACCCCGGTAGGTGTTTTGGGAATGTCCCGCCGAAATGCCTTTAGAAACAATCCGAGAACGGGTGTGCCGACCCACATGCACCATTTTGCTCCCGGTGTCGGCTTGTTGGTAATGATTGGTCAAGGCGACCGAGTAAAATTCCCCGACGGAATGATCGCCCACCAACACACAACTGGGATATTTCCAGGTAATAGCTGACCCGGTTTCCACCTGTGTCCAGGAAATTTTGGAGTGATGCCCCTGACACACCCCCCGCTTGGTGACAAAGTTATAAATTCCCCCCTTACCTTCCTTGTCCCCGGCGTACCAATTTTGCACCGTGGAATACTTGATTTCGGCATTGTCCAAAGCGACTAGTTCCACCACAGCGGCGTGCAATTGATTGGTGTCGTACATGGGGGCAGTACAACCTTCTAAATAACTCACATAACTGTCCCGGTCGGCAATAATTAAGGTGCGTTCAAATTGCCCCGATTCCCCATTGTTGATCCGAAAATAGGTGGACAATTCCAACGGACACCGCACCCCCCTGGGAATGTACACAAATGACCCATCACTAAAGACGGCGGAATTTAGAGCCGCATAGTAATTGTCTCCAATCGGGACAACGGAACCTAAATACTGTTTCACCAGTTCGGGATGCTCCTGCACAGCTTCTGACAGGGAGCAGAAAATAATCCCCAGCTTTGCCAAATCTTTTTTGAACGTAGTGGCGACCGAAACGCTGTCAAAAATCGCATCAACCGCCACATTACTCAGGCGTTTCTGCTCCGAAAGGGGAATGCCCAATTTCTCAAAAGTTGCCAACAATTCCGGGTCAACTTCATCCAAACTGTCCAATTTCTTTTTGGGTTTGGGAGCGGAATAGTAAATGATATTTTGGTAATCAATGGGGGGATAGCTCACCTGCGCCCACGTGGGCACCGGCATGGTGAGCCAATGGCGATACGCCCGCAAACGAAATTCCAGCATAAATTCCGGCTCCCGTTTCTTAGCCGAAATCATCCGGATCACATCCTCATTCAACCCCTTAGGAATGACATCCGCTTCAATGGGAGTGACAAAACCATACTGATACGGACGGCTGACCAGTTGATCCAAGGCGGATTCTTTGACCGGGATGGGCGCAGATACCATAAGCTCTCTTCAACTCAGGAGTTTCGCAACGCAGATGTTGCTTTAGTTATGATTATAGGATAGTTTTACAACTTGCGCATTGCCAATGTTTCTTTAGAATAAAAATAGGTTTTCCAACCACGTCCATCGGGGGTAAGTTTGTGGCACCCATTCAGCAAGCATCTACTAAGCAAGATATATTAACCTATTTGTTGCGGCAGGGGCAAGCCACAGCGCAGGAATTGGCCGAGATTTTACAGGTGACTCCCCAGGCGGTGCGGCGGCATCTCAAGGATTTGGAACAGGAGGAATTGATTGAACATGTGGCTTTGGGGGGCGGTATGGGGCGACCCCAGCATCGGTACACCCTCAGCCGCAAGGGGCGGGCGCAGTTTCCCAATCGCTATGGGGAGTTTGTGGTGGATTTGTTGGCGACTCTGCATCAAACGCTGGGGCAGGAACGGTTGGGGCAGATTTTGGCGCATCAATGGCAGTCTAAGGCGCAGTCGTACCGGGAAGCTCTGGGTACGGGGGATTTGGCAACCCGGATTCAGCGGCTGGTTCAGTTGCGGCGCTCGGAAGGGTACATGGCGGAATGCCAAGCGACTCCCCAGGGGTTTGTGGTGACGGAACATACCTGTGCGATTGCCGCTGTCGCGGAGACCTTTCCCCGGGTGTGTGACCACGAGTTGGAGTTGTTTGCGACGGCCTTACCGGATTGCACGGTGGAGCGTACCCATTGGATTGTCAACGGTCAACACCAGTGCGGTTATCTCATCCGTCCTCAGTCGGCTTGAGGGTTACGGTTGGGGCAGTAGGGCACGTTTGGGGCCGTGAATCGGGTCTTCTACGATAATGGTTTGTTCCCGTGCCGCCCCCAGGGAAATGATGGCAATCGGGACTTCCATGACGCTGGCGAGAAAATGGAGATAATCCAAGGCCGCCGGGGGTAATTCCTCAAGGGAACGGCAATGGCTGGTGGGGGTTTGCCAACCGGGGAGGGTTTCATAGACGGGCTGGCAGCGGGCGAATTGACGGCTGCTGTTGGGGAAGTTGCGGGTGCGTTGCCCGTCAATTTCGTAGGCGACACAAACTTTTATTTCCGGCAATTCATCCAACACATCCAATTTGGTGATGGCGAGGCAGTCCATGCCGTTGATCCGCACCGCATAGCGACCGATGACCGCATCAAACCAACCACACCGGCGTTTGCGCCCGGTGGTTGTCCCAAATTCGGCTCCCCGTTCGCACAGGTGATCCCCCTCATCCCCGTGTAATTCGGTTGGGAAGGGGCCTTCGCCCACCCGGGTTGTATAGGCTTTGGCAACGCCGATCACCCGGTCAATCATGGTCGGCCCAATCCCGGCTCCCACACAGGCTCCCCCGGCGACCGGATTAGACGAGGTAACGTAAGGGTATGTCCCATGATCCAAATCCAACAGAGTCCCTTGCGCTCCTTCAAATAGGATGTTGCGTCGTTTTTGGACGGCTTCCCACAGCACTAAGGTACTGTCCACGATGTGGGGTCGGAGGCGTTGGGCGTAGGCTAGATACTGTGCAATAATTTCTTCCGCATTGAGGGGCGGACGGTTGTAGAGCTTTTCCAGGAGGGTATTTTTTTGGGCAATGGTCCAGGTCAGTTGTTCCCGCAGTCCTTCTGGGTCGAGCAAATCCTGGATACGAATCCCGGTGCGGTCGGATTTATCGGCATAGGTCGGCCCGATCCCCCGCCCGGTTGTCCCGATGCGATGGCGTCCCCGGTATTCCTCTTCGGCCTGGTCAATCAAGCGATGGTAGGGCATGGTGACATGGGCGGTTTGGGAAATCCACAGGTTCGACGTGGGTACCCCCAAGCGTTCGAGTTGATCCATCTCCTCGATCAGTACCTGCGGGTCAATCACCGTGCCACTGCCGATGATGCACTGGGTATCGGGGTAGAGAATCCCGGAAGGAATCAGGTGGAGTTTGAACGTCCGCCCCGCCACCACCACCGTATGCCCCGCATTCACGCCGCCTTGGTAGCGCACCACCACGTCCGCCGAGGCACTCAGCAGGTCGGTAATTTTTCCTTTGCCCTCATCGCCCCACTGGGCACCAATGACAATGACGTTCGCCAAAGTTGCAATTCATCCCGAAACCACAAGCGTCTGATTATAGCATGGGAAGGGCATCAACACAAGCGGCTTAGGAACTGCCCTTGAGGTCTTTGAGGTTAAACAAAAAGGGCACCCCCGGATTGTTATTGCCGCCCATGACCAGCACCTGGGGCATTTGCGCTCCCCCGGATTTCCAGGCTTCGATGGCTTCTTTTTGCAATACCAATTCCCCGCCTTGCGCCCGCAGGGTTTCCGCCAGTAAGCGTTGGGCTTCGGCTTTCCCTCTGGCGCGGTTAATTTCGGCTTGGGCTTCCTGTTCAGCGGCTTGGGCAACGTACACGGCTCGTTGCGCCTGCTGTTCGGCAATCTGTTTTTCCTCAACCGCTTTGGCAAATTCCGATGAGAAGCTCAAATCCACCACGCTGGTATCCAAAACGATGATGCCGTATTTTTCCAAACGACTTTGCAAGGCGGTATCAAAATCGTTTTTCAACTGTTCCCGCTGGGTGATGGATTCTTCGGCGGTGCGGCGGGCAGCGGCCACTTTGAATGATTCCTGAGTTTGCGGGGCAATAATTTTCGCCACGATATTGGCAAGAGAACCCTGGGTACGGCGAATTTCGACCACCCGTTCGGGGTCGAGTCGGAAGTTAATGGCAAACCGCCCGGTCAGGTCTTGCAAATCTTTGGTGGCACTCTGGGCGGGTACTTCAAATTTTTGTACGGTAACGTCGTAAACATCCACCTGGGAGATCAACGGGGGCTTGAAATGCAGTCCCTCTAACAACGGGCCATCCTGAGATTTCCCCAGAATGCTGAGTACACCTGCTTCACCGGGGTTGATGATCACGTAGGAACTCAGACCCAGCAGTAAAATTAGGGCAAGAATGACACCACTGAATAGGTTTGAGACATTAGGGGTCTTCACGGGGCATTCCCTCCGCAGGTGACGGTTTTCATTATTCCCCACCGAGTGCTACGGCGGCAACTGGGGGATGGCAAATGACGATTCAAAAAGCACTGCGGCACCATTGCCAATTAA
>JAUQVQ010000036.1:0-9522 GCA_039794725.1 Gloeomargarita sp. HHBFW_bins_162 | reverse complement strand
TTTGCGCCGATTGTGTCTTTTCTGCTGGGGGTGACGGATGTGCAGGTTCCCTGGATGACGCTGTTGCTTTCGGTGATTTTGTATGTGGTGATCCCCTTGGCGGCGGGCTATTGGACGCGTAAGCGGTTAGACCGGCTGGGGCATGAGGTGGCCATTGCCAAGTTCTGCGCCCAGATTAAGCCTTACTCCATCGTGGGGTTATTGGCAATGGTGGTGCTGTTGTTCGGGTTTCAGGCGCAGACGATTGTGAGGCAACCTTTCGTGATTGTGCTGATTGCCATTCCCCTGCTGATCCAAAGTTACGGGATTTTTGCGATTGCCTATGCTTGGGGCTACGTTTGGCGGGTGCCGTTTACGGTGGCGGCTCCGGCGGCGTTGGTGGGCACGTCCAATTTCTTTGAACTGGCGGTGGCGGTAGCGATTAGTTTGTTTGGTCTCAATTCGGGGGCGGCGTTGGCAACGGTGGTCGGCGTGTTGGTGGAAGTGCCGGTGATGCTCTCTCTAGTGGCATTTGCCAATCGTACTCGTAAATACTTTCCCAGTACATCTTAACAGGAGGGGTTATGGCGCGGATCATGTTTGTGTGCAAGAAAAATTCCCGGCGTTCGCAGATGGCGGAGGGGTTTGCCCGGACGTTGGGAGGGGATAACGTGCAGGTCAAAAGTGCCGGTTTGGAGTCCAGTTTTGTTGACCCGTTGACGGTGCAGGTGATGCAGGAAGTGGGCATTGACATTAGCCAGCAGGAGTCGAAACCGTTGAGCAATTTTCATGCGGAAGATTTTGATGCGGTGATTTCTCTGTGCGGGTGTGGCGTGAATTTGCCGCCGGAGTGGGTAACGCGGGATTATTTTGCCGATTGGCAGTTAGACGACCCGGAGGGTGGGGATTTGGATACGTTTCGGCGCATCCGAGATCAGGTCAAAGAGCGGGTGGTGCAACTGCTCCAGGAATACGGGGTAAGCCCTAGCCCCGCTTCGTAGAGGGAAGCCCCCGTCCTCGGTTGATGGCTGAACTGGAGCAATCCGATTTGGGAACGGTAGTTTCTGCCAGAGAAGCACCTGATGAGCAGCTTGAGATTACGGGGAATTAGGGGCGGGGGCTGCGCCCCTGCGACCGCTCATTGGCAATTTTTAGAGGTACCCTTTTATAGATGTCAAATAGGCTCTATAGAGCAATCCTAAAAGATTTGAGCGCAAAGAAGGGAGCAAAACCAAAAGGGGGACAGTACCCCTGCAACCCTTGTGACAAATTCAAAAGGGATTGTTGGATTACCGTAACAATAGGGTGTGTCGCCCCATAGAAGCGCATCAATGGTTTCAGTTACGATAGAAATACTCTTACTCAATGAGCAATTTAGCCATGCTCAAGAGCAAACGTTTAATTCACCAGATCAAGGATGATTCGGAATGAACCCGACCACAGGTGTCTTTCAACACGCATTACAATCTTTTCCCCATCCGCTCCTCTGGGTAGAGCAACCGGCGCAAGGGCAGTATCAAATTCAAGTGGTGAACTCAGTAGCGGGAACGCATCTTTCCCTAGACCATAACGAACTACGCACCCTGGCCGCCCACTGCCTGACGCACCAAAAAACCCAACGGCAATGGTTCACCTGGAGCGACACGGATTATTGGGTGGAGTTTACGCCCCTATCGGCCACCCAAGCGGTGGGGCTGGTCATTCCCAGCACTTTAGGGACAGAACAAAGTGATTCCTTGTGCCCTTACACGGATGAGGCGCCGGTGATGATTTGGCTGGCGAACCCCCAGGGACACGTGACGTATATGAACCAGCAATGGACAAAGTTGACGGGCTGGCCGGTCGAAATGGCTCTGGGGGAGCGATGGCTCGATTTGGTGCATCCCGAAGACCGCCCTGGGATTGAAACCATCTATCTCCAGGCGGTGCACGATGGCGTACCCTACCGAGCGGATTTTCGGGTGCGCTGTGCCGATGAGCGTTACCTCTGGTTGGTCTGTACGGGACAGCCGCGAATCAATACCCAGGGAGAAATGGTGGGTTTGATCGGGGTTTGTGTGGAGATTACGGCTCGGAAACAGGCGGAACAGTTAACCCAAGAGCAGGGGCATTACAATCAATTTTTGGTGAATTTGAGTACGGAAATCCTGGAAACGTTTGATTTAGACCAGGTGATGCAATGTGCGGTCAGGAAACTGCAAGAACTGCTGGGGGTGGATCGGGTGGCGATTACCCCGGTGCGCCCGGATGGTAATGTGGTATTTGCCGTTGAAGCCGTCCGCCAGCCGGAATTTTCCCTGCTTCATACCCAAATTCTGGATCATTGTTTCGCCGAGGAATATCTGGAACTGTACCGGCAGGGACGGGTACAGGCGGTGGCCGATGTGAAGACCACGCCCATGCAACCCTGTCATCGGGAGTTGCTACAAAAATTTGGGGTGCAGGCCAATCTGGTGTTACCCATCCGGCATCAAGAGCGGCTGTGGGGGTTGCTCATCCTGCACGAGTGTCACCAGCCCCGCTCGTGGCGGCAGGGAGAAATTCATTTAGCGCAACAGGTGGCGAATGTTCTGGGGTTGGCTCTGCACCGGGGCGAATTGTACGACCAGCTTCGCCAACAGGAAGCCCGCTACCGGCAAATTGTCGAACAACAGAGCGAATTGATCTGCCGTCATGATATGAATGGGCAGTTAACCTTTGTGAATCCAGCCCTGTGTCGCTATTTGGGGCAACCCTACCCGCAGGTATTACAGCATCCGCTGGGAAAATTAGCACTGGCGCCGGGGGAACAATCGGTGCAACGAGGGGATGGTCGCTGGGGGTGGGTGCAGTGGCAAAACCAGGCCATTACCAATGACCGGGGCGAGGTGGTGGAAATGCAGTGGGTGGGACGGGATGTCACCACCGCCCACGAGGTGCGGGAACGGCTGCAGATGATGGAAGCGGTGGTGGTCTGTGCCAACGATGGCATTGTCATTACCCAGGGGGAGCGGGTGATCTACGCCAATCCCACCTTTTTAGCCATGACCGGGTACACCTTAGCCGAATTACACGCCGTCGGGCTGGGGGAATTGTGCGGCGAAAAGACGGATTTAACCCAATGGGAATACATCCAAAAATCCCGCCAGCAGGGGGCATCAGTTCGGACTGAGTTAGTACAATACACTAAAGATGGGCGGGATTTCTGGGTCGAATTAACGGTTTTGTCCCTGGTGATGTCGGCCGCCCCGGATGCCTGGGTGTGGGTGTACCGGGATATAACCGCCCATAAGCAGATGGAAGCCCGCTTACTTTATGATGCCTTTCACGATTCCTTGACGGGTTTGCCCAACCGGAATTTCCTGATGGATCAATTGCACCGGGCGCACCAACGCAGTCTCACGGAAGGCACTTTTTATGCAGTGCTGTTTGCCGATTTGGACCGATTTAAGTTGGTGAACGACAGCTTGGGGCACACGGTTGGGGACGAGATGTTACAGGAAGTGGCGCAACGGTTACGTCGTCACCTCCGGGCCGGTGATACCCTGGCTCGCTTGGGGGGGGATGAGTTTGTCGTGTTGTTGGAACCGGTGGCGGGGGTCGCCGAAGCGGTGGCCGTGGCGGAACAATTGCACCAGGAATTGGAACAACCGTTTATCGTGCATGGGCAGGAATTGGTTCTCAGTGGCAGTATTGGCGTGTGTTTGAATGACCATCCGGGTTATAGTCCCGCCGATATTCTCCGCAATGCCGATATTGCCATGTACCAGGTGAAGCTGGGGGGGCGGTGTGGGGTACAGGTGTTCCAACCGGGGATGCACGACCGGGTCATGGGGCAGTTGGAGCTGGAAACGGCTCTGCGCCGGGGATTGGCTCAGCAGGAATTTATTTTGCATTACCAGCCGGTGGTACGCCTCGAACCGGGGGAAATCGTTGGATTTGAAGCCCTCGTGCGTTGGCAACGACCGGGGGTGGGGTTGGTGGCGCCGGGGGTGTTTATCCCGGTAGCGGAGGAATCGGGGTTAATTCATCCCCTCAGTCAGTGGGTTGTGCAAACCGCCTGTCACCAGTTAGCCCAATGGCGCACCCTGCAACCCAATTTAACGATGGCCGTGAATCTCTCCGGGCGGTTGTTCCGGCGGGCGAACGAATTGGTCACCCAAGTCCTCCAAACCCTGCAGGAATGCCATTTACCCCCGCAGGCTCTGATCCTCGAAGTCACCGAGGGGGTGTTGATGGCCGACCCGCAAACCGTGGGTGCCGCCCTGGGTCAGTTACGTCAGCAGGGGGTGCAGGTGAGCATTGATGACTTTGGTACGGGCTATTCCTCCCTGGGACGCTTACAGGGTTTGCCGGTGGATGCCTTAAAAATTGACCGTTCCTTTATCCAGCAAATGACCCACAATGGCGAATTGGTTCGGGCGATTGTCGCTCTGGCGGTAACGCTCAATAAAGATGTGGTCGCCGAAGGGATTGAAACCCCCGAACAGTTAGCCATTCTCAAGAGTTTTCACCCCAAAGATAAAATTTACGGCCAAGGCTACTGGTTCGCCCCACCGTTACCGGCAGAGGTAGCGACCAATTTATTACAACAACGGGGCTAGTCTATCCTGACCCCAAAACGGGTATAGTGTTAGGGAAATTGCTGAGGAGCGTGGGGTGCAGGTTGCCATCATCGGCACAGGGTATGTGGGCTTAACCACTGGGGTTGCCCTGGCTTATTTGGGTCATCAGGTGATTGGACTGGATGTGGATGCCCAGAAGGTGGAACGCCTGCAACGGGGCGAGATTCCCATCTATGAACCCCATCTGGCGGAATTATTGCAACTGGCTCGGAAAAATATCACGTTTACTACTGACTATGCCACCGCCATTGCCCCGGCGCAGGTGGTTTTTATTGCGGTGGGCACTCCCTCCCTACCCGATGGCAATCCCAATCTCACCTATGTCCGCCAGGCCGCCCAAGGGGTGGGGTTGCATTTGGGACGGGATTTTACCGTGATTGTTAATAAATCTACCGTCCCGATTGGGAGCGGCAACTGGGTGGAAACCCTGATTGATGAGGCCTTAACAACCCGTTCCCACCCCACGGCTCGGTTTGCGGTGGCTTCCAACCCGGAGTTTTTGCGGGAAGGTTCTGCCCTGCACGACACGCTTTACCCCGACCGGGTGGTGTTGGGGACGCAGGAACCCGAAGCCCTGGAAATTTTATACACATTGTACCAACCGATTCTGGAGCAAAGTTTCACGCCCCCCAGTTTTTTACCCCGCCCGGAGGGGTTGTTGGCGGTGCCGTTGATTACGGCGGATTTGGCTTCTGCCGAATTGATTAAATATGCCGCCAATGCCTTTTTGGCCTTGAAAATTAGTTTTATTAACGAAATGGCGCAGTTGGCGGAGCGGGTGGGGGCGGATGTGACCCAGATTGCCCGGGGAATTGGCTTGGATAAGCGCATCGGCAGTCAATTTTTGCAGGCAGGGATTGGCTGGGGGGGTTCCTGTTTTGGGAAAGATACGGCGGCGTTGATTGCCACCGCCCGGGACTATGGGTTGGGGATGGCGATTGTGCAGGCGAGTCGGTTGGTGAATACGCAGCAACGCCAGTGGGTGGTGGATAAACTGTTGCAAACCCTCAAGATTCTCAAAGGCCGCCGGATTGGGTTGCTTGGTTTGGCGTTCAAACCCCACACGGATGACCTGCGGGATGCACCAGCCCTGGATATTGCCCAGCAGTTGGTGGAGCGGGGGGTGAGTGTGCGGGTGCATGACCCGGTGGCCTTACCCCGAGCGCAGAGAGAATGGCAGAAACTCGAAGTCCTGTATTATGACGATGTGCGAAAATTAGCCCAGGGCTGTGATGGGTTGGTGTTGGTGACGGATTGGCCGCAGTACCGGGATTTACCCTGGCAAGAATTGGCACGGGTGATGCGGCAGGCGTTCATTGTGGATGGCCGGAATTTCTTGGATCGGGAACGGCTCCAGCAGGCCGGTTTTACCTATTTGGGCATGGGACGCTGATGGTGGGGACGGTTCTGCTCACCGGGGCGGCGGGGTTTGTGGGTAGCCATCTCACGGATCGCTTGGTGCAGGATGGCTATCGGGTGTTGGCGGTGGACAATTGCAGTACGGGTTCCTGGGCAAATTTAGCCCATTTGCAGAACCATCCTCAAGTCAAACAAATTCAGCATGATGTTATTACGCCGTTAGAAATTAATGAACCGTTGGACTGGGTGATGCACTTTGCCAGTCCCGCTTCACCGCCTAAGTATTTAGCCCTGCCGGTCGCCACTTTGCGGGTCAACAGTGAGGGGACGTATCATTTGTTGGAGTTGGCGCGGCACCACGGAGCGCAGTTTTTTTTGGCCAGTACCAGTGAAGTTTACGGCGACCCGTTGGAGCATCCCCAGCGGGAAGATTATTGGGGTCATGTGAATTGTACCGGCCCCCGCAGTGTCTATGACGAGGCCAAGCGTTATGCGGAAGCGATGACACTAGCCTTTCATCGGCAGTATGGTTTGTCAGTACGGATTATTCGCATTTTTAATACGCATGGCCCCCGGATGGACATTCACGACGGGCGGGTGGTGACCAATTTTATTCACCAGGCACTGCGGGGGGAACCCTTAACGGTCTATGGGGATGGCAGCCAAACCCGCAGTTTTCAGTACATTGATGACTTAATTGAAGGGATTGTCCGGTTGATGCAGGTCAACTATCCCTACCCGGTGAATTTAGGAAATCCCCAGGAATTAACCGTATTGGAATTGGCGCAAGTGATTCAAGAATTGACGGGTACGGCATCGGAAATCATTTTTCACCCTTTGCCCCAGGATGACCCCAAACAACGGCGACCGGACATTACCCTGGCGCGCGCCAAACTCAACTGGTCACCCCAAGTGGATTTACGCACGGGGTTAGCCCACACCATCAACGACATACGCCAGCGATGTCAATTCTCGTAACGGGGGGAGCGGGTTACATCGGTAGCCACACCTGCAAAGCTCTAGCGCAAGCGGGGTTTACGCCGGTGGTGCTGGATAATTTCAGTACGGGGCATCGGTGGGCGGTTCAGTGGGGCGAAAGTATTACCGGGGATTTAGCCGACCAGGAATTATTAGTTGATGTACTAAAAAAGTATGGCATTCAAGCGGTGATGCACTTTGCTGCCTATGCCTACGTAGGAGAATCAATGGGCAACCCCAGCAAGTATTATCGCAATAATTTAGTTAATACATTGAATTTACTCGATGCGATGGTACAGACCGGAGTCAAGACAATCATTTTTTCTTCGACCTGTGCTACCTATGGTCATCCCCAGTGGTTGCCTTTGACAGAAAATCATCCCCAACAGCCGGTGAATCCCTATGGCGAGACGAAGCGGGCGATGGAGCAAGCATTGCATTGGTACAGCCAAGCCTACGGGGTGCATTACGCCGCTTTGCGTTATTTCAATGCCGCCGGTGCTGACCCCGACGGGGAATTGGGGGAATGCCACGACCCGGAAACTCATTTGATTCCCCGCATATTATTTTCCCTGTTGGGCGGGGAACCGGTGCGGATTTTTGGGACGGATTACGACACCCCCGATGGGACGGCGGTGCGGGATTTTATTCATGTAACGGATTTAGCCCAAGCCCATGTGTTGGCATTAAGCTATGTGCAAAAAAATAAAGAGAATCTAGCGGTGAATTTGGGAACGGGTCGGGGTTATTCCGTGCGAGAAGTGATTACAACCGCAGAACAGGTGACGGGGCAAAAGGTACCGCTCATCGAAGCGGGACGGCGAGCGGGTGACCCCCCCCAATTGGTTGCCGATGTGACATTGGCACGGGAATGTTTAGCTTGGGAACCGCAGTATTCTGACTTGGCAACGATGATTCAAACCGCCTGGACATGGCACAAAAATACCTATGCTAAGGTACAGAATTAGCACCCTGCATAACCGATAGACTGCCATGACCTATTCACCCTCGGCTAAACCGTCTCGTTTTCCTATTCGCCGTTGGTTCCGTAAAATGCAAGTTCCCCTCACGTTATTGATTGTGGGGTTGTTGATGCTGGCAATTTTAGCGGGGTGGTACTGGTTGGCTGGCATTGTCACGTTGTTATCCCTATTCTTTGCGTTGGAATTATTTTGGGATTCGATTCAAAAGTTTTTTAACGAAATTCACCCGGAAGAATCATCGTTGTTATTAGGTGGAGTGGCCTTGTTTACCGGGTTTATTGGCTTATTGGTGTGGGTATGGGGACGAGGAGGTTTACAGATTAATTGGGATGTGGCCTCGGCATTGGGGGATAGTTTGGGGGCGGTGGGGCAAATTCTGGTGGCGTTGGTGGCGGCGGTGATTTCCTGGCAACAGTATGTGATTTCTAAGGTATTAACCGAGCAGCAAAATCGCATTACCCAACAGCAAACCATTGATGCCTATTTTCAGGGGATTTCGGAATTAGCTTTAGACGACCAAGGGTTATTAGAAGATTGGCCGCAGGAACGGATGATTGCAGAAGGGCGTACGGCGGCATTACTGAGTAGTATTAACGCCGAAGGGAAGGCTAAAGTGGTACGGTTTTTATCGATGGCAAAATTACTAACCCCCCTTAAACGGGATCAACGGTTAGGGCGACCGATTTTAGACGGGAATGGCTTATATCAAGAAGACCGGGAAAACGGGGAGCGGGTAATTGACTTAGAAAATATGCTGGCCGGAGCGGATATGAGTGGCACGGATTTACGGCGGGTGGACTTCAGTAAAGCGGATTTAAGTGGCACGAATTTTAGTAATTGCAACCTGGCTCGGACAAACTTTGCTATGACCAATTTACAGGGGGCAAAATTCACGGGAGCCAATCTCCAGGGAACCATCTTTTTCTACGGTGAACCCGAAAAGTTGGATTACGCCAGTCCCTACCAGCCCTGGGTGAAGGGGGAACGTCCCAATTTGCAAACCGGAGAATTTACTGGAGCGATTGTCGAGGGGGCGGACTTTAGCGGCGTTCACAATTTATCAGAAGAACAGCGGTTTTATCTCTGCTCGTGGGGGGGGGTGCGTACCCGCAATACGATTCCCGGTGGGTGTCAAGGCATTCCCAGCAAATTGTATGGGGGCGAGGGTTAACTCGGACGGTTTTAAGAGCTTGTGATTGCTGGGGTCGCAAGGGGGGTAGCCTGGCGGGATTTGTGCAGGGAATTGGGACATATTTTTAACAAGAATAGACCTCTTGCATCATTCTTATTGTCTTGTCATATAGCAATCCCTTTTGAATTGGCAACAAGGGTCGCAGGGGCGCAGCCCCCGTCTCTGGTTCTCCGTAATTTCTGCATTCTCACCGAGAGATTCTTTTCCCGATTGAATAATAAATAGACGTGCCCTAAATTGACACTGAGCGGTCGCAGGGGCGCAGCCCCCGTCTCTAGTTCTCCGTAATTTCTGCATTCTCACCGAGAGATTCTTTCCCCGATTGAATAATAAATAGAGGTGCCCTAAATTGACGCTGAGCGTTCGCAGGGGCGCAACCCCCGTCTCTGGTTCTGGATAATCTCTGCATTCTCACCGAGAGATTCTT